>CAMDRK010000266.1 GCA_945906715.1 Nitrospira lenta | reverse complement strand
TAGAGAAATCCGCGGTCTTCATAGTAGCCCGCCGCTTCCACCGAAAAACGATCCGTGACCGGGAATATTACTCCACCCTGAATCGTGTGGCTGGCGACGCGGGTAAAGTCCTGCGCGGCGACAATGCGTTCACCCGACGTCCCGAACGAGCCGGACGCGAAGAATTGCAGCCGATCGGTCGGTCGCCAGGTGAGTTGCGAAGACAGGGTGATGGCACCGGTGTTCGGGATGATATAGACCTTTTCGGTGAGCCACAGATTGAACGGCAGATACACGGTCAATCCGGGAAGCAGCAAGTCGATATCGTCTTTCTTATAATTCAGACGGCGATAGCCGAACGACACCTCAAGCGGAGCCAACGAGGAGTGCACGCCGCCCAGCCCCTGGGCCACCTCGCCGACGAACGAGTAATTGGGCGTAAAGTTGGGATTTATCGTCCCTTGCGCCGCCACGTACCCCCAGGCGCGCTGCCACAGCGGACTATAGTATTCCGCCGACACCGGCGTGTCGTGCAAGCCGAACCGATTGATGGGCTCCACCCGCACGACCAACGTCTGATCGCCAATCGATTTCGCCACTTCGAACAGCAGATCCCGCTCATCCGGTATATTCCTCGTATAGGAATAGTGTCCATAGCCGACCTTGACATAGTCGCGGTATGGAAGGCGTAATCCGGTCAGCCCTTGCCCGATGGGTGCGCGGGGAGACGCAACCAATTCTGCTTTGACGGATTGAATCTGCCGCTGCACCTCCTGATCCTTCGTGTCCGCAAAGATCGACTCGTAGAGGCTGAGCGCCTCCGTCCGATTACCACGCCAGAAAGCCACGTCGGCCCGCCCCTTCCTCGCATCGAAATTCTTTGGATCTTCCCGCAGCACCTCGTCATAGATTGCTTGTGCTTCATCGAACTGTTTTTGCCACGACAGGATGCGGGCCAGCGCCGCGCGGATCTCCAGATCGATGGGATGTCTTGTCAGAATGTCGCGGTAGAGCGAGATCGCCTCGTCATACACTCCCTGCCATGACAGGAGTTTCGCCAAAGTGCTTCGAGCCTCGTCGTTATCGGGACGGAGCCGAAGATACTCGCGGTACGCCACAATCGCCTGAAGATACTCTTGCCGGTGCTCGAAGGTCTGCGCGGTCTCAAGTATCTGCCCTGGAGTCTGCTGTCCTGTCCCAGCAAACAGGACTGAACAGGTGAGGAGGGCCTCTACGAGCATAATAAAAGACACGAGCAGGGCTGGACGTCGAGATGTACGCATAGGAAAAAGTTCGATCATTCCTGCAGCGCCAGGAATCCTTTTAGATCGTGTATGAGCACCCCGGCCAGACTTCGATGCCGAGTTTCCTGAGCGATGGTCTTGACTATGGCTCGCACCTCAGTGCGCGAGCGGCCTGCGAAGGTCACTCGTTCAGGCCGCTCGGTCACCCGGTGATGAACACGGAACCAGACGAGACGCCTCGGTCTG
Organism: Nitrospira lenta; assembly: GCA_945906715.1. Classification (GTDB taxonomy): domain Bacteria; phylum Nitrospirota; class Nitrospiria; order Nitrospirales; family Nitrospiraceae; genus Palsa-1315. The sequence continues at coordinate 2,739 of CAMDRK010000266.1, read as the reverse complement.
TCCATTGAACGTGGCGGCGGTTCCATCACCAGTCGATGCCGGTCATCGTCCACATAGGCATCGGCGAATTCCCGTCGCCCTTCGCGCTTGAGCACCACATGGCGCTCCACCGGCAGCGGGGTCGTTTCAACTGCCAGCCACACAGGCACCTGTGCGAGGGTGCCATAACGGAGCGTGTCGTCTGCAATGGCCTGGATTTCATCGATTTCAGTACGGTAGCTCATGATAGCTACTTCATCCACTCGATCTATGACCGAGTAGGCGATCGGTCTCCCCTGGACGGTCGGCGAGGTGAACCAAAACGGCATCACCACCGAAAGACGTGTGCGTCCGGCGATCGCTTCCTTGAGATAATTGATGGTTCCCAGATACCGGCGCGGTCCGGACTCGTCATCGAAAAAACCGGGTACGAGATAGGGCTCGATATCCACTTGTACTCCCGCGATGGCATCCCAGTGAACCAGTGCGAGGAGTCTCTTCACCTTAGCGGCTAATACTTCCGGTTCCTGTATGGCCTCCGGGTAGCCATCGAGCGCAAAAACATCGATGTCTCTCGCTTTGGCGAAGGGAAATAATGCCGCGTAGGAAGCCCACAGGGTTTCATCCTCGGAGATTGCCGGGATCTGGATCAGCACTCGCGAACAACCGGCATTCTGGCACGCCTTGATCATAGCGTGGGGATCCGTAATAGCTGCCCGATAGTCCCATACCCAAAACCCGACGCCAGGCGACGACCTTGCAGTATCGGTTTCCCGGATCAGCGTACATTCCTCCAGCGCCAACTGAACGTCTCCTCCGTCAGCCCTCACGACGAGGGCAGACAGTCGGCGGAGATCCAGCCGCCGTCCTGCCTCTTTCAGTGACACATGGAGGTCGAACGGGCCGGTCACGGTAGTGACAGGAACATTGTCTTCCCGCCGGTCTGTTTCGTGATCCGTCAGCGAAAACGTGGCCCGTCCTGTTGCTGTACCTCGGAGATGGAGTGTGGTGTAGGAGAGCGCATCAAGCAGCTGCCCCTGCCGCTGCAGGGGCAGGCGCAGGCCACAGGGTACAGGGAGTTCCAGATGTATGGTCGTAGTATGGCCCACTCGTTCTGTGTGGGTCTCGCATGTTCCAAACCGCTCTCCCTGCGAGAAACCGGGCAACAGCTCAAGTGTCGGCTCAGATGGTCGATAAGAAGCGGGCAGAAGAGGGCTGTCGGCCTTTCCCTTCAGGGATACCCCCGGTACAGGGTTCTCACCGCTGTAAAGGAGTTCGATTTCGTCGACCTCCGATGAAATTGACTTTGGCACAACGATCTCTTCAGGAAAGGCACGCGCAGACTGCAATACGAGAGCGAACATCAGCAGGAGCCCCCACGCGACAGGTCCACTGCTGCCCCACGATGAACACACTTCTACCCTGGCCGGGGAGTGCTCTGTATTCATTTATGTTCAGTGCCCATTTTTTCTGTCTTCCACGTTCCCATTCGCAAATTTATCCTCTCGCGCCTCCAGGGGTAGTGCAGATTACCGACTAATCGTGCGGGAAATTAAACGGGCAAAACAACCTTCAACAAGACCGAACAGAATAGCGAGCCTGCCTTCTGGTTTGCGAATATTCACGGACCTCCTGTGACAGAGGCCTACACTTGAGAATGATACGATTACCTCCAAGGGTATCGTCGGCACTCGCGTATGTACAAATGTCACACGTCTGTCCTACATGCAAAGATTAGTTACTTTATGGAGAATTCGATCGGTGGAAGTTTGTCTAGATTTGGAGACCTTTCGTGTCCTCTTGCATGGTCTTTGCGTTACTCCCCAGCACCCGCTTGTCAACCCGGCAACTTCGGACCTTGATTCGTTTGTTTGTGTTGGAGGGGCCGGCCAATCAGGCGGCCGTGAGCTATCGGCGTCAATCGCCATACGGTCGAGCGATTTAGAACTCAAGACGTAATTCGCCGACCCGTGGACTAGTCGTGTAAAGGTGAGGCCCTACTAGACGGCAAAGTCGAGGTTAATGACAGCTGCTTTGGGGGACTCAATAACCATCTGTGGGGCCGAGCTGCGCAAGGCAAATTCGTACTGTTTGGGCTCCTGAAGCGACAGCGGTCGTGTATACGCCTGAACATTGCTCAAATAATTTGGCTGGTGTTGCAGCAAATTATCAGGCAAAAAGTCCCGCGTGGCAGTACGATTTATTTGGACGGATTCCGGAGCTATGCCCGGCTGCTCACTAATAGTGATCTCCACTGCCTGATTCTGCACGCATAGATGTTCGCACACAGTCACCGCCGCCACATTAAAGGGATAGTGAAGATTTGGAGCTTTGCCGAGATCAAACTGCGGCGCCATGTCGGCATCCGACGGAGCCACTTTGTGCGCTACTGGGAGATGGAGTTTCGATTCAACCACCGACATGATAATTTGTTGCTTCTAATTGGACGACTCTTGAAAAAACTCTCACAAAACTGGACTGGCTCCATGTTTGTGATATGTTTTCATTTGGTTTGGCCGTAGATGCTGCTCAAGTAAGTCCAGCCCTCGAAGAAGTCCAGAAATGGATCAATTGGCATTGAGACTGACTGCACAATGTTGTGCTGTCGCTGTCTAACCCGCATTATTCACGACTGATGGTCAGAGGGGCAGTGGCCGCCATATTGGAGAGGCCGCCGACTCCTCGGCCTCTGTCGCGGTCGCTGACGGCAGCGGCGGGGCCCCACGTTCTCTGTTGGGAGTGGTCCCGTGGTCGTCGCAC
>CAMDRK010000265.1 GCA_945906715.1 Nitrospira lenta | reverse complement strand
TGGGCCGTCAGTCTGACCTGGCAGGATGCCAGGCACGGATGGCTGAATTGGACGCTGTCTATGAAGCGGTGAGGCAGGCCGTGCTGAATGAATTAGGCAAAAAAACAGCCTAGCGAAGAACGATGCAGACATTCCAGGAACGAACATGCCCGCTCGCATTGGTGGTGGATGACGAACCGCAGATGCGGATGCTCATTTGCGCGATGCTTGAGCAATCGGGCCACGAGGTGTGTGAGGCAGAGAACGGCCAGCAAGCCCTTGAGCGATTCGCCGAACGCCGCCCCGACATCGTGCTGATGGACATTATCATGCCGGGGATGGACGGGTTCACCGCCTGTTCGCGCTTGCGCGGGCTGATGGGCGGAAGCCGGGTACCGATCTTGGTTATGACAGGGCTCGACGATATCGAATCCATCGCCAAGGCCTACGAACTGGGCGCGACGGATTTCATCACGAAACCTTTCAATCTGACGATCTTGAGTCATCGCGTGCGGTATATGTTGCGCGGCAGCTTCACCATGGATGCTCTGCTCAAGAGTGAAGTTCGGCTTGGGTTGGCGCAGCGGATCGCCAAAATCGGCACCTGGGAATGGCGTCCGGACACGAAGCAGTTTACCGCGTCGGCTGAATTTTGCCGTCTGATGGGCATTCGTTCGCAAGACTTTGCCGGAACCTTCGACGCCTATATCCAGCAGGTGCATGCAGAAGATCGAAACCGTGTGGAGCAGGCGCTGAAGGGCATTTTGACGAAGCGAGTCCCGTGCGATATCGACCATCGCCTGATCTTGCCGAACGGAGCGGATTTTACGGTCAATCTCCAGGCAGAAGCGGTGTTCGACGACCAAATGAAAGCCCTCTCGATCGTCGGGACGGCGCAAGACATCACCGATCGAAAACAATCTGAGCGAGAGATTCATCGCTTGGCCTATTTCGACAGTTTGACGGGACTGCCGAACCGTGTCTTGTTCAAAGACCGTGTCGAGCAGGCCCTCTTGCATGCCCACCGCTATCGCACCACGATGGCGATGCTCTTTCTGGACTTGGATCGTTTTAAGGTCATTAACGATACCTTGGGACACAATATCGGTGATCTACTGCTGAAAAGCGTAGCAGACCGTCTGGCCGAATCTGTGCGGCACAGCGACTCTGTCAGCCGGTCTATAGACAAGGAAGAGAATCATTCGCTTGCGAGGTTAGGCGGCGATGAGTTTACCGTGCTCCTCACAAATCTGTGCGATGCCCAAGACGCCGGGAAGGTCGCGCGCCGCATTGTCGAAGCGTTGGTGAAACCCTTTTCGATTGAAGGGCGGGAAATCTTCGTGACCGTCAGTATCGGGATTGCCATCTTTCCATCTGACGGAGACTCGGTTGATACGTTACTGAAAAATGCCGACTGCGCGATGTATCACGCTAAAGAAGAAGGGCGGAATAACTTTCAGTTCTATTCCAGTACCCTGAATGCGGCTGCGAGTGAGCGGTTGGCATTGGAGGGAGAGCTTCGCCACGCCGTCGAGCGGGAAGAGTTTGTGGTGCATTACCAGCCGAAGATCGATCTAAGGACAGGCGGGATTATCGGAGCGGAGGCGCTGGTGCGTTGGCAACATCCTCAGAGAGGACTCATGCAGCCCGCGGAGTTTTTGCCGGCTGCCGTGGATACAGGATTGATCAGAGCGATCGATGAGTGGGTGCTGCGAACGGCTTGTCGCCACAATCAAGCATGGCAGCATCGCGGCAAGATGCCGGTGAGCATTTCCATCAATGTCTCCAACTCATTGTTCCACGGCAATACATTGCTGTCCGCCGTGGAGCAGGCCCTGAGTCAAACGGGGTTGACCCCGGCTTGCCTGGAGTTGGAACTGACGGAGTCGATCGCGATGCGCAACGTAGAGGCGTCGATCGTCATGCTGACGGATCTGAAGTCGATGGGGGTGCAGCTTTGCATCGACGATTTTGGGACCGGCTATTCGTCGCTGAGTTATCTGCAGCGGTTGCCGATCGACATGGTGAAGATCGATCAATCGTTTATCCGTGAAATTCTGACGCAGGCCCAGCCAGCCCCGATTGTGCGGGCGATCATCGCCATGGCCCACAGCCTCAATCTCGTGGTGCTTGCTGAAGGGGTCGAGCAGGAGGCCCAACGAACATTACTGCTCGAAGAGGGTTGCGATCAGGCTCAAGGCTATCTCTTCGGTCAGCCGATGCCGGAACATGCATTTGCCAAGCTGCTCCAGCCGGTGCCTCTCCGCAAAGCCAGCTAGTCCTAGTCCCACGGTTGGCTCAGTGCATCATCCCTGTCCGATATCCATACTCTGAATTTCGAACCAGGAACTTCGAACTTCAGGTTCCGCCTGTCTCGCTCGCCCCGCCTATCTCCCCAGTCTCATGGTTTATGTTTCATGTTCTCTGCACGGTGACTTTCCAACAGGCGAAAGTTATACTTCGTTCCTAGTGGCCGAGGACAAGACCTGTCTATCTGGTCTGTCTTGTTTGTCTGGTTCATCTGGTTAGTTTCGTTCAGCCGTTTCACGAGATAGACCAAATAGACCAGACAGACCAAACAAACCAGTTAATCAAGCCAGGATGGAGGCGATGTCGATGAAGAATCGTGTTGTAAGGTTGGGGGCGATCGTGGGAATTGGATTGCTCATCATGCCCGTTGTTGGAACGGCTCTGGGGTCAGATAAGCCGATGACGGGCGATAGGGTGATCCGCGAAGCGCAGGAGGCGGTGACGGCCACCAAGGACTATACGATTCACCAGAAAGATGCGTTTCAGCGTAAGGTTCAGACAGAACTGGATGAAATGCAAGTGCGCATCACGCAGCTCCGTGGACAGGTCAATCATGCGTCAGCGGAAGCGCGAACCGATATCCATAAGGCGATCGTGGAATTAGAAAAGAAAAAGGACCTGGCCAATAAAAAAGCGGAGGACATTCATTCCGCGACCGCCTCTTCCTGGGAACAGGTGAAGTCGAAAACATCGGCTGCGATGGACGATCTTCGAGGTTCTCTCAACCGCACCCTGTCGCATCTCCCATGACGGTCGATCGATGAAATATGCCATCTATCCCGGTTGTGCGGCCCAAGGGGCGACGCCGGAACTATATCAATCGACCAGGGCGATCATCGGCCGATTGGGAATCGAGGTCGTCGAACTCTCAGCCGCGGCCTGTTGTGGCGCCGGGGTCGTGACGGAAGCCCACCCCGACATGGCGCTGGCGCTCAACGCCAGGACCTTCGCGCAAGCCGAGGCGCTCGGACTGGATGTCATGACGATCTGTGGCACCTGCCAAGGGGTGATGAGCGCAGCCAATCGACGATTGAAGACAGAGCCACAGACCTTGGATCGCATGAACACTCTCTTAGCACCGGAAGGGCTGGCCTACCATGGCCAGGTTCAGGTCAAACATCTGTTGTGGATCGTCGTGCGGGACATCGGGCTGGCTCGCCTGGGCGCGCTGACCTCCGTGCCGATGAGTGACTTTCGCATCGCCCCATTTTACGGTTGCTACATCCTTCGTCCATCGTGGGATCTGGGGTTTGACGATCCTGAAAATCCCCAATCCCTCGAACGCCTCATCACAGCTGTCGGTGGCGAACCAGTGGCCTATGAGGGAAGAACCAAGTGCTGTGGGTTTCCCATCATCCTCGAAAAAGAAGCCATCGCCGTGGCCATGTCTGGGATGCATATGAGTGAAGCCAAGGAGCAGGGAGCCGACTTTATGGTGACGCCCTGCCCTCTCTGCCACATGAGCCTGGATATCTATCAGGATCGGGCCGGCCGGGCAGTGAACCGCGAACTCCACCTACCGATCTTGCACGTGCCGCAGTTACTCGGTTTGGCGATGGGGCTTCCGGCCAAGGACTTGGGGCTCTCGCATCATGTGATCTCGGTCGATTCTATTCTGGAGACGCTAAAGCATCGTCGAACCAATCCGCAATCTTCCTGAAGGAGTTGCCGAATGAATATGATAAATCTTTCGGATTATCAGCAGTTCAGCAGTGAGAAGATGAAGAAGAACAATCTGTTTCAGACGCCACGATTTTTCTGCGATATCTACTGTTTCGAGCCAGGGCAGGAGCAGAAGGGCCATATCCATTGCGAGCAGGATAAGGTTTATCTTGTGCTAGAGGGACAGGGCACGTTTCAGGTCGGTTCAGAGAAGCAGGTACTGGGTCCTGGGCAGGGGACCATGGCGCCGGCCGGTGA
>CAMDRK010000264.1 GCA_945906715.1 Nitrospira lenta | reverse complement strand
TCCTGACGAAGTTGATCCAGTTTCCGAAGATAAGAAGCCTGATTGGTTCGGTACTCCGTGGCATGCGCCGGGTCTACCTGAATAAGCGCTTCCGTAATGTGCCGCATCATAGTCATCGCATTCTCAGGATCCAACCACACGTGAGGATTTCCTCGCTCCTCTTCTTCGCCAGCATGAGCTGCGCCGCCACGATCTGGCCTGTCGCGAAGAAGCGCGATGCCTTTGGTGGTGGTGACGACCCTGAGCGATGCGCTGCCGGCATTTTTCACCAACGAAGAGACCCAGACTTCAAGCCCAATCCCAACTTCGAACAGTAGCCGAGCTTTCCGAACGGCAACGAGATCGCTTGGCTTAGGGGAATAGGTATGTTCGTTTTCATAGCCGTTCAGTAGCGAGATGACCCGTACATGGGGACCGCCAACTTGTTCGGTTAGATCCTTCAAGACAGGAATCGTGACCACGATATTGAGAGGCTCCGTAGGAGGGGCGGCAAATGTCGGAGGCGTTGCGAGCAAAACGTAAATAATGAGGAATATCCAGGCTAGGCGCACCAATCGGAGATTAAACATGGGCAAGGACGGTAACATTGGGTTCCCTTGTTGTCAACGCAACGACTTGGCCGGCCTCGAAATCTCGGTTATGATGTTTTCCCTGCTTGACCCTTCCGGCGCGTTCCATTAGCGTAGCAAACCTACCGCACTTGCAACATATCTCTGAAGGGGTCTAGGAATGCGCGTCGTGGGGCTTATGTCTGGAACATCCGGCGATGGCGTCGATGCGGCACTTGTGGACATTACCGGGCGCGAACGCACACTGAAGGCGAGAACGCTCGCGGCGCATACGGTGGCTTATCCACGCTCATTACAGCAGCGTATTCTCTCCGCGTCGGTTTCAGGAACGGTCGCGGAAGTGTGCCACCTCAATGCGCTTCTTGGTGAATGGTTTGCGAATGCAGCGCTACACGTCATTCGGCAGGCGAAACTTCAACCGAGCGATGTGGCATTGATCGGTTCTCACGGTCAAACGCTGCATCATCTTCCGCATGGTATCCATGCACCGGGAGTCGGAGCCATTCGTTCCACCCTCCAGATCGCCGAGCCAGCCGTCATTGCCGAACGAACAGGGATTACCACTGTGGCCAATTTCCGCCCCCGTGACATCGCAGCAGGCGGCCAAGGAGCCCCCCTGACTCCGGTAGCCCATGCGCTGCTCTTGAAGCATGCGCGTCGCGCACGATTAGTGGTGAATCTCGGTGGCATCAGCAACGTGACCTATGTGCCGAAAGGGGGACACCTCAACAAGGTGCAGGCGTTCGATACGGGGCCAGCCAATATGGTGCTGGACAGTCTCATGGCGCGTGTGACCCACGGGCGATTGTTGATGGATCGTGATGGGAAACTCGCCATGAAAGGGCAGGTCGATTCACGATTGTTAAGCAAACTCCTCGCGCATCCCTTTCTATCCAAGCGGCCTCCCAAATCGACTGGGCGTGAAGTATTCGGTCCTGATCTCATCGAGGAGCTCATCGCAATTCAGCAGCAACGCACCCTCTCGATCGAGGATCTGTTGGCAACCTGCAGTATGTGGACGGCCAAGGCGGTGGGAACCTCGCGGCGGTGGATCAGCGGTGAGATCGATGAAGTGGTGGTGGGTGGCGGTGGCGTCCATAACCGTGCAATTATGAGCCACCTCGCAACGGTCTTTGCCCCCGTTCCAGTCACCACATTTGAGGCCGTGGGGTGGGACAGTAAGGTGTTTGAGGCGGTGGCCTTTGCCCTATTGGCCTACCAAACCGTAACTGGACAGTGGGGCAACATCCCTTCTGTGACAGGCGCGAACCATCCGGTACTCCTTGGGACCATTGTCCCGAACGGACCTCACTGGCGTGAATCCCTTCCTAGGCGATAGAGACATGATGGAATATGTATTCATCGGCCTTGGCATCGTACTCCTGGCATTTCTGGTTTGGCGGCTGAAGGTCTCGTCAACCGCTGGGCCAGTCGGGAAAGAGCCCTTTGTCCTTCCTCCTAACGTCACGTTGCGTCCCCAGCCTCTACTGACTGACACTGACCTCTTGCTCTACAATCTCATTCGTTTGGCAGTGGAAGACCACTATCTTGTCTTTGCAAGGGTTCCGCTCTGGTCTATTGTCAGTGTCGAGGCAGAAGGAACAGCGCGGTCTCAGGTGTTGAGACAGATCGCGCTAAAGCAACTCGACTTTGTATTGGTTCACCCAGGAACGAAGACTGCGGAGCAGGTTGTACTACTTGAGGAAGGATTCCCCGCTCAGCTACAGGAGATCACTCGGAGGCGGGAAATACAGTTAGTGCTACAGGCAGCAGGCATTACGTTGACGACGTTGAAACCTCAGACGTCCTATACGGTGCCTCAACTGGCTCAGCTATTTGGCGTCGGTGAAGATGAGTGACTGCCACTGCGTATCGCCGATGGCTTCCTTGCCTGTCTGCGATAGAACTAGTCGAGCGAGCTGTTGCTGATCCGTTGAGGGGTCGGATCCTCCTCCTGCATCGGCGCGGTGTCGAGAACTTTCCGTGCCGTCTCAGCTTCGGCGCTTTCAGGATATTGATCGACCACTCGCTCATACATCATATGAGCTTTCTCGTGATCCTTTAGCCTTGTATAGGTTTGCCCAATTCTCAAGGTAGAAGCAGCAAGCTTCGGGCTGAGCGGGTAGTAGGACACAACGTGGTAGTAGGATTTTAAAGCGTCTTTATACCGCCCCAATCGGTACTGACATTCTGCCACCAAGTATTGTGCGTTAGCTGCCAGCGAAGACTGTCCGTGGAGTTCTAGAAAGAATCGAAACCCAGCCAGCGCAGCCGCATAATCCCTATGTTTGTACTCCTCCATCACTCGATCGTAGAGGTGTCGAGACGAATCCTGCACCTTGGAGGGGGCGGCTACGGCGAGGTTGAAAGAAAACAGCACCGCGATCATTGTTGTGAGCACGATCTTCAGTATGTTCATCATATCCCTCCGTACTGCTCGAAACAGTCTCGCTATCCGTCCTCCTGCAATAACGCAATCGCCATGCCACCGTACAACTATCCAGCGTGAAGAAAATCGACAGGAATCCAAGAGCTTGACGTCACTCGATACCAGGATTTACCGAGTGGTTAGCCCCACCATAGCGACAGAATTGTACGCTCTGTGCGTGAGTCCCCAACTTGACATATTGAAACGGGCCCCTTATGAAGTGGCTTCAGTAAACGGTTTGCGGGAGGCTTGACTTGCATGTTTGTGGCCGAAATAATGCGACGCAGCCTGTCTGGTCTGGCTGGTCTGGCTGGTCTGGCTGGTCTGGCTGGTCTGGCTGGTCTGTTTGGTTTGTCTGGTTGATTTGGTTCATCTGGTTAGATTCGTTCAACCAAATAAACAAGACAAACCAAATGAACGAAATGAACAAGAAAAACGCGGTGAAGGGAATGGGACATGATAGCTGATCCACCGTCGAATCCACTGGGGGGAAGGACCTTGATTGTCGACGCAAACGACAGCGACTCATACCCGCGACCCAGTGCGGCACTACTCGATGCAGGAGAGCATGACCAGGTCTTTGTACGTCCAGGAATCTATGAGGACAAAGTCTTTATCACGGGGCGACCGATTCATTTGGTGGGGGCGGATCGAGACAAGGTACAGATATTCTCCCGCCGTGGGGGCCCTCTCTATTTACAGCAGGTTCCAAGTGGTCGCATCTCCGGCATCACGTTTCGATACGTCGGCAGCGATCAGCATTCGGCGATGAACCTGCTCGATAGTACTTGTGTCGTGACACAGTGCCGTGCCACAGAGGGTATTCTGTCCGGCGTCGTGATTTACGGGCCGCAATCGCGGCTGACATTTGTCGAAAACGAAGTCTGTGGCAACCGCGAATCGGGGATTTTCGTATTTGCAGGGGCACAGCCGAGGATTGCCGATAATCTTTGTCGAAGCAACCACCATTTCGGTATTGCGGTGCGGGATCCCGGGAGCCACCCGGAGCTCGTCAGGAATCAGTGCCGAGAAAATATGCTGAGCGGTATTCTCCTCTTTCATCACGCAGAGGCGCTCCTCGTCGACAATATATGCAGGGAAAATCAGCATTGGGGAATGGTGATCACTCCCGACTGCCACCCTACTCCCGGTCGGGAGGCCCTCGACGCCTCAAATATTCTTGCCCCCAATCCACGCGGAACCTTGATTGTAACGGACC
>CAMDRK010000263.1 GCA_945906715.1 Nitrospira lenta | reverse complement strand
ATCATGAGCGTGGCGCTCAACTCGCCGGCTCCGGGCATGAGGGCATTATAGACGTCCAATTCATCCTGGATTTTGCGAGGTTCAAGAATGTACTCGACCCGGATCATCTCCTGGGTCTGAAACCGCAGCGTCTCACGATTTTCGAAGATGAGCGTAACCAACGGCCCGACGGAAATCCGGCGCCGCTGTTTGAGCGCAATGATCTGCGAGCGGAATAGCTCCCGCTGGCGCTCATAGTCAGCGATAGACAACAGATCAGTCTGTATAAGTTGCTTCATCGTCTTTCTCGCACTTTACGAACGGTGCTTCTTGCGTTTTACCCCTCACCATTGACCATTTACCATTGACTATTTCCCCCGTTACCCCTTCCCATTACGGCCGAGCCCATAGGCGTCGCGCACAATTTGAATCGGGTGCTGCGTTGGCCTGCCGCCGACATGGGCCATGGCGCCGGCTTGATCCAGCTGCAACCCCGCCAACGGGCAATCGGACGCGAGGAGGTCCGCCGGAGCCTGCTCAATCGCTCGAACCGCCTTCTGCGCGATCAACATCGAGAGGGGAAAGAACTCCGTCTTGGCCGACCATGAGCCATCGTGGCCGGAACACTTTTCGATCACCTCGACCTGCGCGCCGGCGCATTCCATGAGTTCCTTGGATTTGAATCCGATGTTCTGATCCCGCAGATGGCAGGGCACCTGATAGGCCACTCGGCCCGGCTTCTGCTGAAAATCCATAGCCAAGACGCCTTCACGTTTCAGCCTCATGAGATATTCGCTGATATCGAACGTCCGTTCCGCCACGCGCCGCACGTCGTCGCCCCCGACAATCTCGGGATATTCCCGTTTCCACATCAGGCTGCAACTCGGCACCGGCGCGACAATGTCGTACCCCTTCTCCACCCAGGGCAAAAACGAGGCGACATTGGCCGAAGCGGCCTGCTGAATCGCCGCCGCATCGCCGAGATCGAACGAGGGCATGCCGCAGCAACGTTGTTCGGGAAACACGACATGCACACCGTTCTTTTCGAGGACTTGGATCGTCGCTTTGCCGATATCCGTCGCTTGATACGTCACCATGCAGCTGCCAAACAATGCGACCTTTCGCGGCGCGGATGGCGGAATCTGCGACTTCCCCCGGCGCTGCCACCAATGGATAAACGTCTCGGAAGAAAATCGCAAGACCTGCCGATCCCGATGCACACCGATCCAGGATTCGATCACCCCGCGAACAAACCGGAGGCTCATGGTCCAGTTGACAAGAGGAGCCAGGAAGCTCCCGAGGACGCCGATCATATCCGTCTTAATCAACAACCGATCGCGCCAGCTCACACCGCGTGTCACGGCCAGGTGCTTTTTCCACGCGATCATCAAGCGGGGAAAATCGAGGGCATACTGATGCGGCGGCGTATAGGGACAGTGGTTGTAGCAGAGCTTACAGTAATAGCACTCATCGACGATCCGATGGTGGTCGGTGAGCGTAAGCTTGGCGACGTCACCCTCATACCGGTCGATTCCGTCGAGCAGCGTGTTGAACGACGGACACAAATTGAAGCAGCGCCGGCAGCCATCGCAGACTTCGTAAATGCGCTGCGTGTTTTTCTGAAGTTGCGCAGGGTCGATGGGGTTGATCAGACTCAGGCCATTCATGGGTAGGGGAACCAGGCTCTCAGCCATCAGCCGTCACCAACCCTGATCACGTGTCTCCGGTTCATCTGGTTTATTGCGTTTCTCTGGTTTGAATCGGACAAACCAAATAGACCAAACAAACGAGACAGGCCAAATGCACGATGAACTGATCGCTGACGGCTGAACGCTGAAGGCTACTTCTTAGCCCTGCTTCAAGCTTTCGAGCCCCTTCGTGAAGCGATTCGCATGGGAGCGCTCCGCCTTGGCGAGCGTCTCGAACCATTCAGCAAGCTCAGCGAACCCCTCGTCCCGAGCCGTTTTGGCCATGCCAGGATACATCTGCGTGTACTCGTAGGTTTCGCCTTCAACCGCCGACTTTAGATTGGCTTCGGTGTTGCCGATCGGCACTCCGGTCGCTGGATCCCCGACTTCCTTCAAGAAATCCAGGTGCCCGAACGCATGGCCTGTTTCTGCCTCGGAAGTATCGCGGAACAAGCCTCCGATATCGGGGAAACCCTCGATATCCGCCCTCCGGGCGAAATAGAGATAGCGCCGATTGGCCTGTGACTCGCCGGCAAATGCACCCTTGAGATTGTCGTGGCTCTTGGTCCCTATTAAACTCTTCCCCATCGTCTCCTCCTTATGCTTAGAAATCGTGCCGTCACTGCCACCGGGATCTTATCACTATGCCCTCGGTGAATAACATAGTCATCCTCGCAGGATCAATGGCCCCTGGCAGGATGCTATAAAAGTCCGCCAGCCGGTCTTGTTCATTTGGTTTATTTGGTTTGTCTCGTTTGTTTGGTTAAACAAGACCAACTAGATGAACAAAACAAACCAGATGAACCAGACAAACATGGTTTTTGCGCAACCCGCTAGCGGCTCGTTATCCGGCCGGTCGATACCGCGGCAACTCCGGCTCCATCTCTGCCAAGGACTTGTAAGCCCGGTCCTTCGCGGACAAGATGGGTGTCGCAATCGGCCAGGGAATGGCAAGCGCCGGATCGTTCCACACGATGCCGCGTTCGTCGCCCGGCGCATAATAGTCCGTACACTTATACAAAAACGACGCGCGATCGCTGGTCACGCAGAATCCATGCGCACAACCTGGCGGGACATAGACTTGGCGCCGATTCTCCGCCGAAAGCTCAGCTCCATACCACCGGCCAAAGCTCGGTGACCCCTTTCGGATATCCACTACGACATCGTAGACGGCCCCGTCGGTCACCATCACCAGCTTCCCCTGGGCATGCGGCTCTTGATAGTGGAGCCCGCGCAATGTCCCCCGCAAAGACTCTGAACAGTTATCCTGCACAAAGGGGCCTGGAATTCCGGCATCCGTGTACCGGCTTGCATGGTACGTCTCAAGAAAGAGCCCGCGGGGATCGCGGAAGACATTCGGTTCAATCAGCACAACGCCTGGGATATCGGTTTTCGTAATCCGCACGATCCTCCTCTGAAGTTCGAAGTTCCGGGTTCGAAGTTCCAAAAACCTCGAACTTCAAACCTCGAACCTCGAACTTCAAACCTCGAACCTCGAACTTCAAACCTCGAACCCTCGCCCGACTACCCCGCTGCCGGGCTTTCGGGATCGACGATCTCAGGAGGTTCGGGGTACAATCGCCCAAGCCTGTCGATCAACGGCTTCGCTTCCGGTGTGCTCTGGTGGGTCGGCTCGCTCACCGGATGGTCCCAGGTGAGGGTGCGAATATCGCCATCCGCCAGTAACGAGCGGATCGTCGAGAGACAGGCCTCCAACGTTAACTCCGTGCCCTCGCGAAGATCGAGCACGCGTTCCTTGGGATCGGTCGGCGGCGCCTCGGTATGGGTGAGCGCCCAACAACGGTCGAAAATAGTGGCTCGGAGTTCCGGCGAAACATTGCATGTCGCAAGATCGGCCGTGCAGAGTGCCGACACGAACAGGACAAATTGCAAATCCGGCATTCCGGAATTCTGGATATCCAACGACGGCATGGTTGAGCATTATCGATGGCGACCGGCACGGAGTCAACGGGCACTGCCCTCGTTGCGCGAAATCGCGCCGACCGGCCAGGCCAGGGGCAATGGGGACGTAAAGCGTAAAGGGTAAGGCGTGAGGGGGGCGAGCAGGATCGCCCATAAGTAATGCGAGCTAAGCGGCTATCACAACTCAAGATAAGGAATGTCCGACCATGATTACCATTTCGCTGATGGGTCAGCTTCAAACCGCCGATGGAGAACGGGATCTCGGCTGTGAGATTTCCTCCCCCATATCCGTCCGCCAAGTGATCCAGCGGCAGGGCGTTCAATTGCGCCATCTCCTCCAACTCATTCGCGAGAAGAAAGTGCTGGTGACCATCAATAAGAAAATTGCCAGCGAGGACTCGCTGGTTCAGGACGGCGATGCAATCAGGCTGGTGGGGCACGACGGGATGGGTGGGACCGGGCTGGGCCCCTCGATGTAACAATGCCAGCAGGATGCTGCAAAGAGAGGATGGGGTAGCTGGGACGATCCCCGTGCTCGCGCAACGCGCGGCCTCAGAAAGGATGAGGAGGGAGTGGCCGAGGCTGCCTTTCTTGCTCGCAGAACGCGCACGATAAAACGGTCCTCGTTCGATGCGCGCAGTAAAAGGCAGCCTCGGCCAC
>CAMDRK010000262.1 GCA_945906715.1 Nitrospira lenta | reverse complement strand
TGTATCCTGGTCGCCGGAGGGTGGGCGCTGCAAAACTCTGCCCTCAAGTGGGGCAGCGACCATATCCGGCATCATGCCAAGACGGATGAAGAAGAAGATCCCTATAACGCCACCAAGGGATTCTGGCATAGCCACTGCGGCTGGCTCTTTTACAACAGCATCCACCGCAAAGATAAATACGAGGTTCGTTTGCGCCGCGACCCTATTGTGATGTGGCAAGACCGCTACTATTGGCCAATCGTGGTTACGGGACTACTCCTTCCTTTTGTCCTCGGCCTCTGGCACGGTGGCTGGCAGGGGGGCATCAGCGCCTTACTCTTAGGTGGTCTCTTTCGGTTGTTCATGGTGCTGAATTCCACCTTCACGATCAATTCACTTTGTCACATGGTCGGGGCACAGCCATACAGCAAGAAAGACAGCAGCCGCGACAGTTGGCTGGTCTCTTTCGTGAGTTTTGGCGAGGGGTATCATAATTTTCATCATGCCTATGCGCGCGATTATCGTAACGGACCTCAGTGGTACAACTTCGACCCCTCCAAGTGGATCATTTACACGCTTTCGCTGATCGGCCTTACCAGCAACCTTCGCCGCAACGATCCTACCGTCGGGTAGGCGTCTCGCATTGAAGAGATACAGGGGTAAAGGGGCACCGGGGTAGAGGGATAAGAGGATACCCCTGCATTCGTGCTTTGCACAATCATCAATCGCCTTTAGCCTATCTACCTGAATCCATTCCTCGTGCGCATTAGACCCATTTTCTTTCACCCTATCTTCCGCTTATGATGGAGTGGTCAGTCAGAACGCCGACCCTATTCACATGCGAATACTGAGAGGAGCAATCAATGGCTGATACACATCCCGCCGGACCCCAAACCGGTCACGGGAAAGACAATCTCATTCCTGGTGTTAAATATGTCATCGCCGTCAGCAGCGGCAAAGGTGGGGTCGGCAAATCCACGGTCTCCGTCAACCTTGCCGTAGCCCTTGCCTTAACCGGCGCCAAGGTCGGTCTGCTCGATGCGGATATCTATGGCCCGAACATTCCCATGATGATGGGTGTGTCCAAACCTCCTGAACAGATGGATGGCAAGATCGTTCCAGCCGAAAGTCATGGCGTCAAGCTGATCTCCATGGGCTTCTTTGTACCGGAAGACACCGCTGTGGTCTGGCGAGGCCCAATGGTCCATACGGCCATTCAACAGCTCTTCCGCGATGTTCTGTGGGGCGAACTGGATTACCTGCTTATCGATCTGCCGCCCGGTACGGGAGATGCGCAGCTCACCTTGACTCAGTTGGTTCCTCTGACCGGCGCCGTGACTGTCACGACACCGCAGGAAGTCGCCCTGCACGATGTCCGCAAAGGCATGATGATGTTCCAAAAGGTGAATGTGCCGCTCCTCGGCATTGTGGAGAACATGAGTTACTTTCTCTGCGGCCATTGCGGCGAGCGAACAGAAATATTTTCGCACGGGGGAGGGGAGCGGGCTGCCGCAAAGCTCGGGATTCCGTTCCTTGGCCGGGTACCGATCGATCCGGCGATTCGAGACGGGGGCGACTCGGGCACTCCGATTGTCGTGGCTGATCCAGCCTCTCCACAATCGGCAGCGTTCCGTGAGATCGCACAGAACATTGTCGCAGGGGTCACCGGCGCAGCAAAGGGAGTTCCACCGATCGAAAGCCTGCTGAGTAAAATTAAGAACCCGTTTGCAAAAACATAATCGGCAGATGAAAGGGCGAGGAGCATGGCTACTACCACCACAGAACAGATCGATGTCGCAGCCGCCTTGGTTCGATTCTATGTGTTCCTGGCGCAATACCTCGATCGCTGCTTTGACGAGGCGGCCCGCAAAAGTTACCCTGACTCAGAGCTGCAAGGACATCTTACGGAAACCAGGCGCCAGCTCATGGAAATTCTCGCCGTCAATCCGGTAGTGAAGAAAAAACTGGGGGAGGAGTGCGACCGCATCCTGGCCTTGGGCGCTTCCTGTCTGAAAGATGGTGCTGCTGATGTCAAGATGCGGGAAGCCATCCAACAGGAACGGGCAATCCTCAGGAACAAGACTCTGGCGTTGAGCGATCTGGTCGCCGTGTTCCGGGCCATGAGCTAACGGTACTCAATCGGTATCCGATATGGGAGATAGCCTGGACAAACATCAGTTGGCTGGGCTCGATGCCCGCGAACGGGGCTTCAGCCGTCCAGTGGTCTTCCAGCGGGTAGAGGAGGGGTATCGTGCGATCCTTCGCTATGAAACGGTTCTCTGCGAGGCAGGGCCGCATTCAACGCAGGATGAGGCCTTGCGTGAGCTTGTCCAAAAGTTGCATTCCGACGGTTATCGGCAGCTTCGAACGCAGACAAGCTTTCGTAGCGGAGTCTATCTCGGCTCACAGGAACTCTGGGTCGAGTATCCTGACCCGGCGCCGGAACCAGAACCGCTCGGGTTCGTGGCGAGACTCATGAACCGCTTTCGTCCAAGAGCGACAAACGAATAGATATCGGCCATGAGTTTCATCCCATTAGACCAACTCCGATCTTCGTCCTCCGACTCATCCAAGGCTATCAGCCTTCAGCCTTCAGCCTTCCGATCTCCGGATGCTCTCACTCTTCCCCCCTCACCCTTCACCTCTTCACCGCGCCTTCCCTCCTGGTTCAAAGTCCAAGCGAAAACCGGTCCGGACTATCTCGACATCAAGCAGACCATGGATCGGCTCAAGCTCCATACTATCTGCGAAGAAGCGCGCTGTCCGAACCGATGGGAATGTTGGAACGCGCGCACCGCGACGTTCCTCATCCTGGGAGACATCTGCACCAGACGGTGCCACTACTGTTCAGTCGAGACAGGCCGACCTCTTGCGATCGATCATGCAGAACCCCGGCGCGTTGCGGAGGCGGTGCAGGCGTTGGGGCTTCGACATGCCGTAATCACCTCGGTAAATCGTGATGAACTGGACGATGGCGGTGCCGCGATCTTTGCCGACACGATCAGGCAGACCAGAGAGCTCAGTCCTGGCTGCACGATTGAAGTGCTGATTCCTGATTTTGAAGGCAATGAGACTGCCCTCGCGATGGTGTGTGATGAAAAGCCGGAGATTCTCAATCACAACATCGAAACAGTCCCTCGGCTATTTCCGGCAATCAGACCACAGGGAAAGTATGAGCGTTCGATCGAATTACTCGGCAAGGCAAAGCAATGGGACATGCGTACTAAGTCTGGATTGATCCTCGGGATGGGAGAGACGATGGACGAGGCCCGCGAGGTCATGCGCGATCTCCGTTCCGTCGGCTGCGACATCATGACCATTGGCCAATATCTTCAGCCTACGAGAGCACACCTTCCGGTCGCTCGTTTCTACGATCCCAGTGAATTTGCATTGTTGAAAGATGAGGGGATGGTCCTAGGCTTCACCCACGTCGAATCCGGCCCGCTGGTGCGAAGTTCCTACCATGCGGAACAGCAGGTAGTCTGACGCTAACCTGTAGGCGTATACGGCTTTTCCCATACTCCTGAGTCCCGCCTTAAATCCGCACAAAATACGGGATCGCCATTAAAACTACTCCGACTCCGACGAGCACATAGACATTCGCAATGAAATAAGGCACCACACAGAGCACGATCCCGGTAATGAGAGGTACGACGGCCTTCTGCTTTTTCCCGTAAATAAAGAATCCAAACCCGATCGATCCGAAGAGCAGCCCCCAGAGCAAGATCGCGGTGCCGCTGGACTCAAACATTTATGACTCTTTTATAGATCGTAGATGGAAGCAACTCCTCTTTCCCTTCCGAAGGCTTCATTCAGCTCAGGATATCGACTTTCACATGGCGATGGCCCCGTCGAATCCTGTATCGTTTGAAATCGGACAGATCGAGGGTAAAGACCTTGGTCGTGCGCAACGATTCTGCAGCGACAATGACAGAAGCATCTGCCAGATCCATTGGGTGATCCCCATACTGTTCCATCAACTCAAATGCCCGCATCGTCGAGACCTGATCCAGAAACCACAGGGATACACCGCCATTGAGGATAAAATCGCGTAACCGATCAGCGCCTATGCTGTTCGGTGTGAGTAGGTGAAATGCTTCAGTTAGGACTGGGATGGTTGTGAAGAGGGAATCTCGCGTGACACTGAGGATGTCTTTGCATCGGGTATGTTCGGCATCTTGAGGATCGAACAGCGCGACGAAGGGGCCAGTATCGACTAAGATCATCGGCGCAACTTCCGGCGCAAGGCGATCTGCATTCCACGCCGGGTCTCAGTCGAA
>CAMDRK010000261.1 GCA_945906715.1 Nitrospira lenta | reverse complement strand
CAGGAGGATGTAGGTCTCGCCGTCGATCTGGAAATAGAACCGATATCCGTCATCCACCCGCGCTTGCCAGATGTCGTTCGTTTCGTCATATTTCTTGGCTCGGAGAGATGGGTGTCGAAGGTTGGAAATGAGGAAGGTCAGCTGCTTGTCGAATTTGGCTTGATGCTCGGCAGAAAGATTTTGATATTGCTTACGAAAACGGAGCGTGAAAGACGCAGTCATGCCGTCCGGCGGCGGAGGGCGCGGACAGTCGCCTGGGCGGTGGGAAACGGACCTTTGACGCGACCGCGCTTGACCTCGTTGAGCGCCAACGCCAGCTCGCGATCAATCAGACGCTTCGGAACCAAGGTAATCGTTCGCCCTTTGACCTTTGCCTCGAAAAGATCTCCCACCTCAACGCGCGCCTCGGCGCGAATCTGCGGCGGGAGCGTCACCTGGTAGTGAGATTTTACTTTGACAACGGCCACAATATTTCCCTCACAAGCCTGAAACGAGTTCTACTATAGGTCCGCGAAACTGAGGCTGTCAACGAAGGGTGGCGGAAACTGATCGAGAATCGTCTCACTCCCTCTGCGCGAGATCATGTAGCAAGCACCATGCATCGTCGATCCCATGGGATCGAGAAGCGTGGAGTCTTATCCCGCATACGGTCTCCTTTCCTGGGCGGTTCGTGGCGCAATTGCTAGAGGTCAGGCGAGGGGCACGAGGCGAGAGGGAAGATATTCCTTCTAGTTACCCTCTAGCCCCTAGCCCCGTGCCTCTCGCCTGAACGTCTGCGATTGCAGCAGAACCGTCATGCGCTTTTGAAGCGGGTAACCTTGGCAAACACAATCGCTGCGAATGGGAGGGCGAGGCCCAGGAGCAATTGTGCAATGAGGAGAGAGCCTAGCTGGCTATAGTCGGCAGGCGTTTGGATAACGCCTGCGGCCTGGTCACGGATTTCCCGGCTGACCACATAGATGTCATTCATGTATTTGGTGCCGAGCTGGCTCAACGACAAGGCCAGATTCGTAAATGACGCCATCACGGCAAAGAAGGTGGCTTTCAAGTTCGCAGGCGCGCTGTTCGCAATCCAGGCCAGCATCGGAATCATCGAGATCTGACCGAGCGGCGATTCCAATGCCGTGTCGATCAGCGCAATGAATCGTGCATCGACAACACCTCCCGTGACGCTCGCCGTCCATTCGTGCAAACCGTAGAACATGCTCACGATCGGGAGGGTCAGAATGGTTCCGATCACCGTGAGAAACCCCACAACATAGGCAATCGACCGCTCGGCCATGAAACGCCGGAACACGAACATGCCGGCCAAGGTGAGCGTGCTGCCGATCAGCGAGAGAACGGAGAGAAACTGCTGATCGAATTTCAGCTGGTCAATCATCCACCAGGTCGTGCCTGGCCCGGGCCCTGGGATTGCCCGGAAGATAAAAACCACGACTGCAGTTCCGACTAACGTGAATCGCTTGTCCGGCTCCAGCTCTCGAATCAACCGGGCCATCAAGAACACAACGATGGCCATCGAGCCGACAAAGACAATTTCTTCGCTATACGAGAAGCCGCCGAATCCGACCGTGAGTGTGAACAAGACAAAGGCGAGGCTCCCACCAAGAATCCACCAGTTGGGCTTAATCGGCTCATCTGTGCCATCGCGCACATTCACCAATTGCTCTGCATGATCCGTAGCAAAACCCTGCCGGAGCAGTGTGTGTTTCTGTTGCCTCCTCAAAAACCAGGCCAGACCGACGCCAAGCACCGAGACGAACGGGATCACGAGCGCCATCAGATAGACTTGCTTGTAGAGTCGAACGATCTCTGCCTGTGGGAGCCCTTCGACCCCTGCGAAGACATACACGTTGACCATCGCCACCAGAATCCCGCCACCGACGATGGCCACACGCCCGAGCGTCTGCATGGTGGTGTGCATGAGCTTGAATGTCGGCTGATCGAACGGCAGCCCCCGTTCATCCACCCGTGGCACGGCATCGACCGTCATCGCATCCG
Source organism: Nitrospira lenta (assembly GCA_945906715.1). Lineage (GTDB taxonomy): Bacteria > Nitrospirota > Nitrospiria > Nitrospirales > Nitrospiraceae > Palsa-1315. The sequence goes on along the minus strand of CAMDRK010000261.1, from coordinate 2,270 downwards.
CGACCGCGTCTTGCACCACATAACCGATCGGCCCAAGCAACGTGCTGACCACAAACCAGACTTCAGCCGGCAGGATGGCGGTCATCGCTTCCCGATTCCCGATCAATGCTGCCATGATCCCGAGGCTGGCGGCCAGCAGCCCACCTCCGAGGCCCACAAGCCAACCTTTCCAGCGCCACAAGAGATCGACGAGATGTCCTATCGGCATCTTGAGTGCCCAGGGAATGCCGGCCCAAAATCCCAGCGTCGCGAGGAAGGAGGCGGAGAGGCCGAGATAATCTTTGACGAAGAAGGTGCCGACGATGCCGGTGAGGCCGGAGATGCCGTAGGCCATGTAGACCATGAGCGGCGGCAGATAGGAGAGCCGCATATCGCGGCCAAGGGAAAGAATGTTACGGTCGATCCACCGGGCGAAATGTGTGAACATCGCTACGCCCTGGTGGCCTTACGACGTTCGACAAGCGCCTGCAGCTGGGCGCGCATTTCATGAGACGACAAGTGAGTCCGATCCCCATGTCCGGCCAGCACCCATTCGAAGGGGTAGTCGAGAAGCTTCTTGATGGAGTCGATCAGTACATGCTTCCTCCACACCAGCTGGCTTGGAACGCTCAGTCTCTTCTGTGCGGAGTCCCACCAGAGATGATCGCCTGTGAAGAGGAACCGGTTCTTGTAGAGCAAGGCCATGCTGCCTGCCGTGTGGCCAGGAACAGGAATGATCAGAAACTGCGGCATGACTTGTTGACTGTCAGCCCCTTCAATGATCCATTCCGCATCAGGAACCGCTTCGATGTCCGCCCGATGAATCAGCCGTTTCGCGCCAAAGTGCGCGGCATACTTCTCTGCATCGGCCACATCGTCTTTATGCGTGAGGAAGATGTACGCGATGCCTCCCTTGTGTTCGAAGGCCTCGACGAGATGTTTGAGGTAACGCGGTGAGTCGACGAGCCAGTTGCCGTCCGGATGTTCGATGAAGAAGCTATTCGCACCGAACGACTTCTCCGAATTAAAGCCGCAGTAAGACACCTCGCCTTCAAGTTGAAGCGGAAAGCTCGCCATGGCTTCTTTCATCCGCAACTTGTCGCTCTGCTCAGTGCCGATCGAGCCGACCGGGCAGGCGAGGAGCGCTTGATAAGCCTGATGAGAGCGCCCTGTATCGGTCGGCTGTCGGGTGACCGCTGAAAAATTACCGACTTCCTCAAAACTCATCGGGGCTAACTGACGGCAGGTATCGCAGTTGATACAGGTCGCGTCGACAAAAAAATTACCTGCGACATTGGAATCGAGTCGTTTTTTTTCATCGGCCATAACACAGTCCCTCTTTCAAGGGGTGGCCTGGCTTGGTCCCCAACTGCGCACGTCGAACGACCACTGCTTCACCGTGGGGGTTCCGTGAGCACGGGAGACCAACCAGGCCACCCCTACCTCCCCTGCTGGCGGACTTTTTCAGCATCCTGTTTCCTTCGCGCGATCGGCCGCCCGCCAAAGATACCACGCCGCAGCAGTGCGATAGGGCTTCCAGCGCTCCCCGTATCGCAGCACCTCGTTCGGTTTCGGCATCGAACGCTTGCCATAGGCGATACGGAACCCGTTGCGCACGCCAAAGTCATCGACCGGCAAAACATCCGGCCGCCCCAGTTGGAAGATCAGCAGCATTTCAACCGTCCAACGGCCAACCCCGCGAACCGCGATGAGCCGTTCGATGATCGCCTCGTCTTCGAGCTTCCGAACGATGGCGCCTGTCGGCACAGTGCCATCGAGCGTCTTAGCAGCCAAATCGCGGAGCGCCGCAACCTTGGCTTGTGAAAAACCTGCGCCACGAATCGCTTGCTCGTTCATTGCGAGAAGATCGTCCGGTTGAGGAAACCTCTTTGTCGGAAACAAGGCCACGAACCGGTGCAAAATACTCTCAGCCGCTTTCTCGTGCAGTTGTTGATAGGCAATCGCCCGTGCCAGGGATTCAAACGGCGACCGCTTCGATCGGGGAGTCAAGGTGAAGGGACCCATTTGACGAATTAATCGCTTCATGACCGGATCTGTCTTGGACAGATGTCTGATTTCCAGTCCTAGCCGATTCACCTGGGAGCCCTCGTTCCTATCTCTTGCCCGCATGATTCATGAATGCTGCTGTTGCAATCGCCAATGTATGGGCGAGAGGCACGGGGCTAGAGGCTAGGGGAAACCAGGAGGAATGTCTTCCCTCTCGCCTCGTGCCACTTGCCCCTCGCCTCGACGACCACCATGCACAAGGATGGCTAGGGGTTCCCCTGACT
>CAMDRK010000260.1 GCA_945906715.1 Nitrospira lenta | reverse complement strand
TGAACGAGATTTTATCCGATGAACGCCTCCAGCAACTTGGGGCTGTCTTGCGTTCCACCCGTCCGCTAGGGTAAGACCCTCTCTCAGGATGCTGAAAAAGACCGCCAGCGGCGTTCTCGCATCGTTCAGACCCTCAACGTACCCCAACGGGTACGCCTCGGTCCTTCACTCGCTGCGGCCTTGCTGGACGGCCTTTTTGAGCATCCTTCGGCGATGTTCCTTTCTTATCTCTGAGGAGCACCCCCCGAAGGTCTACTGCATTGAAATAATTTTCTCTCAGCCTGCTAGGAATCGGAGCATGGTTCATCGGCAGTTTACGTATCGCCCATTCCCATGTTGAAGCAAAATCGCATTGTGCTGGCGATCGCAGGGGCGGTGTTTCTGGCGATCGTCGCGCTTGAAATGGCTGCCCCGGCGAACGTGGTCGGCGCCTACGGTTTTGTGTTGCCGATTCTGTTGGTTGCAACATTGCGCAGCCGCAGTCTGATGATCGTCACGGTGCTGGCCTGTATCGTGGCGACCTATATGGGACTGATGCAACCGACCAAGCCTGGGCGGTTGCAATCGGCGGTGATCAATCGCAGCGTGGTTGCAGGAGTGCTTCTGGTCGTGGCCTACATCGGAATGACGTGGGAGGAGCGTAAGACGAGAGAGGCGGAGGCGCGTGCCGCGCTCGCCCGCGAGACGGAAAATCTCCTGAAGGCCAATACGCAGCTGGTCGATGCGAAAGACCAGTTGAATCGCTCGGAACGCTTAGCGGCAGTGGGACAAATGGTGGCTTCCGTTGCGCATGAGATCGGAACGCCGCTACACTCGATTGCCTGGCACGTGCAAGCGCTGGCTGAGGAGCCTGGCGTCACACCTGAAATGAAGAAACGAGTGACTGTAATCGATGAGCAGCTCACACGGGTGGTCCGGATCATTCAGGATTTGCTCTCCTCGACCAGACAGCGCCGGCCTGAACCGATATGGCTGCCTGTGGATCAAATGATCAACCCGGCAGCCGTGCTCATGGAACCGGCGTTCCATGCAAAAGAAATTACCCTGACGGTCGAGATTCCCGGAGATCTCCCTCTCGTATGGGCCGATGCGGAAAAGATGCATCAAGTGTTGGTGAACGTATTAGCCAATGCATTAGCCGCCACCCCACCGCATGGAGCGGTGAGCATATCAGCAGGAGCCCGTGCGGCCTTGCCCGATGAACTCGACCGCGACCGACGGGTGGCCGATGCGATGTCACCGCTGGTCATCACCATCAAGGTGCAGGATACAGGATGCGGCATGCCTGAGGCCGATATACAGAAAGCCTTTGAACCATTTTTCACGACCAAAGCGATTGGCACGGGAACCGGATTAGGGTTATTCTTAAGCCGCGAAACGGTCCTGGCCCATGGAGGCAGCCTTTCGCTCGAGAGCGAGACAGGCCGTGGCACGACCGTCACCGTGACCTTGCCTGGATTACAAACCGAGCCGACGCACATGACGGAGAATAACTGATGCAGCCAGCACATATTCTTGTAGCCGACGACGATGCAGTCGCACGCGACCTCTTGGCTGAGGCCTTAAAGAAGGAAGGCTATGCCGTAGAAGCCTTCGCCAGCGGAGAAGAAGTGATCGCTCGTGGGCGCCAGGGGAAAGTGGACCTGGTGCTGACCGATATTCGTATGGGCGCAGTCGATGGGCTCACGGTCTTGCGCGAATTTAAACGCATGAGCCCTGATACTGCGGTTGTGGTGCTGACCTCGTTCGGCTCTCTTGAAGGTGCAATCGAAGCGATCAAGCAAGGCGCCTACGACTATCTCGCCAAGCCGTTCAAGAAAGAGGATATCAAGCTGGTGGTCAAGCGGAGTCTCGATCACTGCCGGCTCATCCGGGAAAATGCGCGATTCCGTGAGGAGTTGAAGAGCAAAGATGAATGGTCTCCGCTGGTAGGGAGCAGTCCTGCCATGCTGGAAGTGTATAAGCTGGTGGCTCGGGTGACCGAGAGCAAGAGCACGGTGCTCCTGCAAGGTGAAAGCGGGACCGGCAAGGAGTTGATTGCGCGGGCGATCCATGCGAATGGGCCTCGTCGGGACAAGCCATTTATTCCGGTGAATTGCGGAGCGTTGCCGGACACCCTTCTGGAATCGGAAATGTTCGGGTATGAGAAAGGAGCCTTTACCGGCGCGACGGGAAACAAAATCGGCCTCTTTGAATCCGCCAACGGAGGCACACTGTTTCTCGACGAAATCGGTGAAACCGGCCAGGCCCTACAAGTCAAGCTATTGCGGGTGATGCAAGATCACGAAGTCCGCCGTGTCGGCAGCACGACATCGATGAAGGTCGATGTCCGTATCATCGCTGCAACCAATCGGGACCTCGAACAGCTCGTGAAGGAAGGGAAGTTTCGGGATGACTTATTTTATCGGCTCAATGTCGTGCGTATCACCTTGCCGTCGCTGGTGGAGCGGCGGGAGGACATTCCGATGCTGGTGCATCACTTTTTGCAGAAATGCGCGGCAGGGGCAGCGCATGCTGTACGCGGGGTGCTACCGGAGACGATGACATTGTTGGTGCAGTATCGGTGGCCCGGCAATGTGCGCGAGTTGGAAAATGCCATTGAGCGAGCTGTCTCGTTGAGCCACGGCCCCCTCCTCACACCGGACGATCTGCCTGCGTCACTGCGCCGAACAGAGATGCCGTCGAAAGACATCACCGGGACGATTGATCACAGCGATGAGGGGGGCCTGACGCTCGAGGAGATCGAGAAACGCCATCTCATCCGCGTGCTGAAAGAAACGAAGGGGAATAAAGTCAAAGCCTCTAAAATCCTCGGCATCGACCGGCGCACACTCTATCGGATGGCTGAGCGGTTCGGGTTAGATCTTGGCGATGATGCCGACAGCGGAGAGACCGAGTAGGAAACTGGACTGGTCTGTCTGGTTTCTTTGGTCTATTTGGTCTATCTCGTGGGTTTGGTCTAACGAAACTAATCACATGAACCAGATAGACCGAACAGACTAGACAGACTGGCTGACTTTTTCAGCAGTCTGGGGAGTGGGCTCACGCGGCGTTACTGGTCTTCAATCTATAGACGAGATGGGTTTCAGTCTGCGAGACGCCGTCGATCTCGTGAATCCGGCTCAGCACCAACTGGGTCATGGCATCCTGGTCCGACACTTCCACCACCACAATAATATCCGGCTTGCCCCAGCAAGGGTCAATAGTCTTGATCTGTTTGATCCCGTGCAGAGCCCGAGTCACATCGCTTATCCGTCCCGGATGGACATTGATGAACACGTAGGCCCGATCCGACACGACTCTCCCTCCATCGATTGGGGAATGGATCGTGTTCGGCACGGACGAAAAAGCGGGACGTTGGCCAACCTGGTGGATGCTTGCCGTCTCTTTCGCCGTGGAAGCGCCAGGAGTTGGGGTAGTGCGTGTGACAGCGTCGGATTTAGACTTCTTCATTTATAACCTCATTTCGGGGCAACAAGCACATCGATAACAAATGAATCAGTCGCGCTCGTGAGACTAGCCTCAAGGCCTCGCGGGTTCCCGATTCGACCTTCAGGGTCGTACATAAAGCACAACAGCGTCCTGCAACAGCCGTAGGAACGATACCGTTCGGCGTCAATCCGAAGCTGGTCGGTGAGGTCTTTGGCGTTGAGACCTGGACGTGTCTTCTTCACGATCACCGCAAGACGGCCGTCGTTCAGCAAGAGTGTCGTGCGCGGGGTTCCGCTTGAATAACTCGGCGTCCATTCATCTGTCTCGATGTTATCGAATTGTATCCGTAAGAGTGCATGCAGCAAGTCTTGCGCATCGAACTCGTCTTCCACAGCTAACGTGGCTCGATATTCCCCACGAAGCCGCAACTGCCGAGCGACGGAGTGGAACCGATAACAGAGTGTCTTCACGCGTTCGGCAGGGTCAGATCCAGCTTGGGAAGGCTGCGATACGGGTTTCTGGTCCGGGGAGGAATCGGCCGGCGCCGCTTGGGGTGACCGTGGCTGCGTAGGGACGGGAGGCGCTTCCTGTATCTGGGGCTGCAGGCAGACGGAGGGAATTGGATGCACGATGGGCGTTGCTGCGCCGCGCAACGGCTGCAATGGTGTGCCTGCATATGGCAGATCTGCCGATGCGGTCTGTACCGCTGGCGATGGCTGCTGCTGAGGCTCCGGGGCAACTCGAACTACCTGGTGCGAAGGCATAGGCGGCATCGCTGGTACAGACGCGACTGCTGGAGCCGGAACTGCTGCAGGTGGAGACGGTCTCAGAAATTCCGGCTT
>CAMDRK010000259.1 GCA_945906715.1 Nitrospira lenta | reverse complement strand
AACCAGAGTTTATCCTGCCGTGCAAAACAACAGGCAATATTCTCCTCAACCTTCTCAAGAATACCTTTCTCTTGTAACCGCTCTTTCCAAGCCTTGATATCCTCCACAGATTCGACTTCGATGCCGAGATGGTTCACCACGCTCACTGTGCCGGCGAACGACACGAGCGACAAATTCAGCGCCGGCGCCCTCAGATCGAAATTGGCATAGTCCGTCGTCTGCTTCTGCGGCTGGACGCCAAACACTTTTTCATAGAACGCCACCGACTGGGGCACGTTTCGCACATCGAGAGAGATATGAGGTCTCATGAGGTTCTCCTTTCGAGTGAATGGGAAGGCACCATGCCTCCCCTCATCTCTATAGACGGAGAATGCCCGAAAAGGACGCAAGTCTTGCCTTCTCCCACTCCACAATCCGCAACGCAGCAGCCCACATTATTCATGAGCGCTTTTGCAGCAATCAGTTGTGTGATCGTTTACCAGCCCAGCTGCCTGCATGTAGGCATAGATGATCGTGGTGCCGACAAATCGGAAACCACGCTTCTTGAGATCCTTCGACAATGCGTCGCTCACCGCGCTTGTCGCCGGAACCTGTGACATACGTATCCAGCGATTCACCTTCGGCTTCCTGCCGACAAACTGCCAGACATAGCGATCGAACGAACCAAACTCTTCTTGAACTGCGAGAAACGCCTGCGCGTTGGTCACCGCCGAGTCGATTTTGAGCCGGTTGCGAATGATCCCTGGATTCTTCAATAGCACGGCCTTTTTCTTGGCCGTGAATCGCGCCACCTTCTTCGGATCGAACTCTGCAAACGCCCGACGATAGCCCTCCCGACGCAACAAGATTGTTTCCCATGTGAGGCCTGCTTGCGCGCCTTCCAACAGCAACATCTCGAAATGCTTCCGGTCATCGTGAATCGGCACCCCCCACTCATGGTCATGATAGGCGATGAAATGCGGCTTGCCACCGACCCATCCGCAGCGGATCCTCCCGTCAAGGATTGGTTGGAGTTGCTTGGTCATTCGCAAAGCAGTCGGCTTAAGAATGCAGCCACCTTCTATTACTCATTAGCAAGAATGAACCCCCCTTGTACTACTTCCCGCTTTTCGCTATCGGTTTCTGCTATATTGCACGGAACCAATCCGTAAGGCAGGCGTCCAATCGATCGAGTCACAACCTGCACGAGCGGCCTGGACACCACATGAAATGAGGGCTATTCGATGGAGACTTCGCAGCGGGATGTGCTTCTTGGGACGATCACGTGGTGGGGCTTTCATGCGCTCCTCATGTGGATGGGAGCCTGGCATTTTTTTTCCAGAGATCTTACCGATGGCGCCCTCTTCGCGTCAGATTTGTTCGCCGGCGGTCTCATTGGAGCCACCGTACTCTCTCTTCTTCGGCTGTCGGTGGGCTGCCACCTACTTCGCTTTATTTCCCTTATAGGCATTTTGTTAGTGCTGGTTCGTCTGTGGCAAGGAAAGGCCGAATGGGGCAGCCTGACCGATGTGGCCATCTGGGCATACACGTTTTACTCCTTTGGCCCGAGTAGTTGGCGACATTCCCTCTATTCACGACTCGGCGTCTTCGGAAAGCTGAAGACATAGGAATCCGCAGACTGACGGCTATTGGCCTCATCCTGGGATGAGCTGCTTTAAGGTTGTGGCCCGCTGCGGGAATCCTCCTGCTTTCCACAGGCAATTTCCAACAGGGCTTGATTAACACTTTCTGGCTCGACCGGTATCCATCTGCCTGTGTCTACGTATCCATCAGCTCGTATCCCGGTTGCCAAACGGTGTGAGAACTCCGTGAAGGCAAGCAATCGAAGCCGCTTTTCCGCGCAGTTGAATTGTTTGTGTGTCTCCGTAGACAAAAACCTGGTGGGCCCTCTCGCACTCCCTTGCATCCACTTAAAGTCAATTAATTGCCGCATCGTCACCAGACTCCCTTCTCTGCGAATGCTGTCTGAATCGATGTAGACAGTCTGTAGCCCTGGTACGAGATAGTCCCTTTCAACCGCCACCCACTCTGCATTCACTGGAGTAGTACTCAGAAACAGAAGTGTAATCAGTACCCATAAACCCGAGAAGTAGGCCAACCGCTGCTTATGGCGGTTCCTCTTCACCTTTCGACGGTTCATATGTGATGCGTACGTGCAGTGCCACATCGGATCAACCAGCTTCATTCCACCACCCAGATCGCAAATCCCTTTGCGTCGCGCAATACATGATCGGTCGTGCCGCCGCCGAAGATCTGTTTGATTCTGGAAGTTCCCTGCCGCCCCACAACGATGGTGTCATACTGTCCGCTGCGCGCATCTTCGAGAATACTTCTGGCGATATCGTCATCATGGCCATACTTCACTTTCATGTGGCTCAGGTCGAATCCAGCTTGTTCAAGCGTCTTCCACGCCTCCTTCAAAACGCCGCACTCGGATTCCCGTTCCGTCCGAATCCAGGCTTCCTGCTCATCGCGCAACTGCGCGCTCAATTGCGCTTCAGCGGCAGGATTCTCCGATCCGCCATGTTCCAACAACCCTCGCGGCATGGGCTTGAGCACATGAAAGAGGGTGACCACTACATCGGGTGTTCGGCCCAGGAGAGATCCAACATACTGGACAACGCGATGGGAGTTCTCAGATTCGTCGACGGCCAGAAGAGTTCGCATAGCAGCCTCCTTGGAGGTGCGGATCGAATGATGCAGTGACCTACATATTACCCTCCTTGAGTTCCTCGTTTCCAAGGGGCTGCCAGGACAAGTCCAAGCTCAATTGCCGGAGGCTAAGAGCCTATCTGACATTTCCTTCGCAGCGAGGCGAAATAGCAGCACACTTATGCAGGATGCTCAAAAAGGCCAGACTTCTCACCCGCCCAACCCTGGCGCGCCGAGACGCGCCTTGTCCCAAGCAAGGCTGCGGCCAACTACCGCTTACCAAGGGGTGGCTGGGATGATCCCAACTGCGCGCGTCCAACGAGGGCATTCTCATGCCGCGCGTTGCGCGAGCAAGAGGATCGTCCTAGCTACCCCGCTCCATTTTTCAGCATCCTGTTAGTGGTTACGGAAGGATAATGGCCTGCTCGGAGTGGCCGATCGTTTCGAGAATGGCTTCCAGCGCGTCGACCATCGGCGGAGGGCCGCAGAGAAAGATCACGGTGTCGAGGCCAGGGAGCGGGAGATGCTCGCGCAACATAACTTCTGTGATACGGCCCGTGCCCTGTGACCAACCCTTAGGTGGCTGCTCCAGCACATGGTAACAATGGAAGCTCGCGTGTTCACGCTCATTCTCGTCCCACTCCTCTCGGAAGATGATGTCGGTCTCGGCCTTGTTGGCAAAAACCAGAGACAACTCGACAGGGAGGCTCTGGGCAAGAATCCAGCGAATGATGGAAATCATCGGGGTGATGCCAGTACCGCCCGCCACAAACCCCACCTTCTTCGCCATGCTGTCCACCCAGTGGCCACCAGGATTCGGCCCGCTCATCAGCACGGCGTCTCCTGGTTCCCGATCATGGAGATACTTCGAAATTGTACCGGTTTCGTACCGTTTGACCGTCAAGTCGAAATACCCCGTAGCACCAGTCATCGACGACGGCGTGTAGGGCCGTTTAACCGTTTTCCCGTCGATTGTGGCGTGGACATATAGGAAATCGCCTGGCAGCATGTCCAGCGTGGCGTCGTCAGGCAGAGCAAAGCAAAACGTCTTCGTGTCGTGGGTATCGTGATGAATAGCCGTGAGCTCGTAAGGCAGAGGCGTCTTCGACTTAATGCGCGTGACAGGTTCCGCACTCATACGTCTATCATACGATCCTTAGAGAAACGTCGCAACTGAGGAAGCGGCTCACCTTGTACGTCGCCGACGTTGAACTGTAAGAAGATGACGAAGTAAGCCTGCCCGGTACAGTGCACGCGAACTCTTTCCTCTCTCTGGCGACAGGCTCGATTTTGAAACAACACGGGCGACTTCCTAGGTAGGAAGTCGCCCGTGGGTGGCGTTTAGGGACGCCGAAGTCGACTGCGGGACTTAGTACGGGATCACGTGCAAGCAATCCTTGCTCTCGTTGTTCCAGACCACATCGCACAGGTTGGACATGCGCGCGACGATCTGCGCCGCCACGCCGCCCGTGCCGCCGAACAGCCCGCACCAGCCCAGGGTCACAAAGCCCCAGTGCAACGGCGCCGCAAACAATTCATCGACGAACCAGAAGGCATGGCCCCACTCGTTGAGGCCCACGTTCGGGAGAATCATCATCGGCCCCACGATCGCGCCCACCAAGGGGAAGGAGA
>CAMDRK010000258.1 GCA_945906715.1 Nitrospira lenta | reverse complement strand
CCGCTGAAGGAAAAGTAGGCTTCGGCATTCTGCCGGCCCACCGTCAACTGACGAATATTCTTCAGATGCCGCTCAGCCTGATGAGCGGGAACTACCAGAGCCTTCGGCGCAAGATCCTCTGCCTGTCCCTGTTGCTCACCCAGCAACAGCAAGACGAGTCCGATCATGCACCACTTACCGAATGGGATTGCTTGCATCAAGACGCACCTCCGTACGATCGCTGGCGAGCGGCCACTCCCCTCGGGCGGCCACCGCGCCATCTTTGAACAGCACGAAACTATTCCATCCGTAAAAAAAGAGCAGCCGCGCCACCTTCGCCACGGCCTGTTGGGAGGCCGCATACAATACCGTCACAACGCTGCCCGGACGATCGACCCTGTGACAACTGGCCAACAGGGCCAATCCTGCCCCTTCGTGCTCCATCCCCATCACCGTAATACCCTTGTCATTCAAGGCTGTGCGCTCGCCGCAGTGATGGGCCAGGATCGATTGAATTCCCGAACGGGATTCTGGACCGCCCAATACTAACACCGAACCTTCCTGGGGCAATAGTCCATCTTGAGCCAGCGAGGCAAGCGCCGTTCGCTCGCCTGCCGGTTTCTGTTGCTCCTGGGTTTCGATGCGCGCAACTATTTCACGAAACGGCGAGGGATGGCCCGGCTCATCTGTAAACGCTGTCAGCACCGATCGGCGCCGATCGGTGACATAGTGATTGAGCACCGGCGACAGCGATTGTCTGGCGATCCGCCGGAAAGCCATGAACTCGGGATCGAGATCAATCGAGATCGGTCGCACCGGCAAGGTCACGGAGATCGCCTCACGCAGGGAACGCAACGGCACAGTCAGAATTTGCTCGCGGTCACCCTCCATGCGAACCCGTATTTGGAGGGGAAGGCGGAAGGGCTTGTTCGATTGGACAATCGTGGCTTCCAGCTGAAAGGCCGGCGACCCCACCACTGGACGGGCAGTGACCTCCGACAACGACAGAACCGGCGCCCCATCCTGTTCCAGCCATTGCGCGAAAAACCACCGGAGATCCTGGTGGCTCTCTTCTACGAAGACTCGTTCAAGATCGCGCCATTCCGCATGCCTACCACGATACTGCGCCACCAAACTTTTTAGAGTCCGCCAAAATATCTCCTCTCCCACCTCCTTGCGCAGGAGATGAAATAGCATGGCGGCCTTTTGATAGCCGATGGCATTATCATGCTCGTCCAATTTCTGAGTGAATTGTGCGACTGGATAGTCCCGCTCCGGCGGCACGTGGAGATTGTAGCTCTGCACCATCAGACGGCGCTGCTCCTGCGCCCGCGCGCGGTCTCCCATCAGTTCATGCCAGTAATAGTTGGCCAGGTATGTCGTCAGACCCTCCACCCAATTCCCGCGCTCGGCGCGATTGAAGACAGCATTGCCGATCCACGAATGTACGATCTCGTGACCGAGCGCGTAGGGCTGCACATAATGCCGCTTAATGATGCCGCTCCCCAGCAGGGTAAAGGATGGCATGCCGAGCCCGCTCGCAAAGAAGTTCTCCACCACGGCGAACTTCTCAAATGGATAGGGGCCCAACAGAGGGATATAGGCGTCCAAGTAACGCGTGGTGGCATCGAGGTATTCCTCGGCCAGATGCGCATCGTCGGGGAAGAGATAGGTCGAGAGCAGAATCCTCTGGCCGGTTTTGGCCGTCCAGTCGCGTGACATTGAGACAAATGTATTCGCCACGAGCGTGAGGGCTTCGCTCGGCTGTGTCACGATCCATTCCGTCATCACCATGTTATCATCGCGGCAGAGCGAGGCGAGGCAAGCGCGCGATTCACCAGACTTTCCTTGGGTCACAACCGTCCACCCGACCGGCACAGCGACTTGCAATGCAAAGGTACTCAGCGATTCCGGGACATCGGGATACCAGGAGCTTTCGCTGCTGATATAGACGCCTTCCGGCCCGATATGTCCGGCAGTCTCACTGGGCGTCACAAATCGAAGATGGCGCGGATCTCGCGGCGGATCGTTGATAACACCATGGTAGTGCACATCCAGCGTCACCAGTCCGTCGGGTACGGCCTGAGAAGGGATAAGAATCTGTTGCGCCGAATCCTGCAAAGAACCATGCTCGATTTTGAACGGCACGTCCTGAAGCGAGACCTTCGCTTCGGCCGATGTCTGTATGAGTGTCAGGCGATCGAGCTGGAGTGTGGGAGCGAGAGAAAAACGAATCGGAACCTTCTGCTGCGGCACTTCAATGGTCAGCCGGTCCTTCGCGATGAGGACATGCTGATCGGGGACGATCTGTACGAATAACTCATGATGCCGGATGGCGACTCGCGGCAGGACCGGGTCGGCGGCACGGGCAATATCGATCACACCATGGCTGAGGAGTGCGGCAAGAAACAGACAGGAAAAAGTAACAATTCTACTTCCGATTGGCATCGGAAGAGTTTTAGCATTCGCGACAGACGAGCACAAGCTGGATGGAGGTCAACAATTGCTCCAAGTCGATCGGTTTCCCGATAACTTCTTGCGGCCCCAGAGCCCAGGCTTCATCGAGAGTATCTTCGTCATAACTCCCGGTAACGAGTATGACCCCGCCGACATAGTCGCGTTGGCGAAGTTGCCGGAGCACTTCGGCGCCGCCCATACCTGGCAAAAACAGATCGAGAAGGATCAGATCTGGCGGCGCTTGCTCCACCATCGCGAGGGCGTCGAAGCCGTCTTTCACACCAAGTGCCCGATAGCCGCGGAGACTGAGAAACTGAACGAGCAAGTCTCGGATCAACGGCTCATCATCGACGACAAGGATCGTTTCTCCCATATCGGCTACGGCTACGCTGCTCAATGCCCGCAGAGATGAAGGAGGTTTGGCCGGAAGCTGCACCACCTGATTGACGGACGCGACCAGCACATCGAGCGACAGGCCCTTTCTGATAAAGTCGGTCACGCGTAACCCGCGTGCCTGATTTTCCTGCTCCTCGGTCGCTCCAGCACCCAGAATGATTACCGCCGCTTGGGGATCGTATGCACGGATTTCTTTAAGGACGGTCAGCCCGTCCATTTCAGGCATGCGAAGATCAAGAATGGTGACGCGCGGGGCATGCTGGCGAAAAAGGGTCAGCCCTTCAAACCCGCTCGTCGCCGACAGCACTTGATACCCATTTCGGTTGAAGACGGACTTGATCAGATCGCAGTTCATGCGATCGTCGTCGATGACCAGAAGCTTGACCATGGCTCAGCCTAACATAGGCGATGCCGACGGAGAAGAAAATGAATGGATCTCACCGGGGGCGACGCAGGATTGCCACGCAAGACATGCAGGACGAGCGAGAGTTCGAGGTTCACAGTTCGAGGTTTTAGGAACTTCGAACCCAGAACTTCGAACTTTGGGTCGCGTCGGGTCGCGATTGTGACGCTGGAAGACGTTTCAGCATCCCGTTATGCGGAGGGTGGCGCCGATGTCCCGATGAGCGCGTCCACGAACGCATCGCTCTGAAAATCCTGCAGATCCTCAACTGACTCCCCGACTCCGATGAGCCTCACGGGCAACTTGAGTTCCTCGGCAATCGCAACGACGATCCCTCCGCGAGCAGTGCCGTCGAGCTTCGTCAGGACCAAACCGGTAACGCCGACCGCTTGATGGAATTGACGGGCTTGGGACAGTGCGTTTTGCCCAACCGTGGCGTCCAGTACGAGGAGCACCTCGTGCGGTGCGCCAGGGCATTCCTGTCCGATGACGCGCGTGATCTTGCGGAGTTCGTCCATGAGATTCGATTTCGTATGCAGCCGACCGGCTGTATCGATCAAGACCACGTCCACCTGTCGCGCTTTCGCTGCGGCAATCCCATCGAACGCAACGGCGGCCGGGTCGGCTCCATGGCGATGACGGATCACGTCGACGCCGACTCGGTCGGCCCAGACTTGCAGCTGATCGATCGCCGCCGCGCGAAACGTATCGGCTGCTACCAGCAACGGCGCCTTTCCCGCCTGCACCAGCCGTTGTGCGATCTTGGCAATCGTGGTGGTCTTGCCCACACCGTTTACACCCACTGCCAGGATGACAAAGGGCTTGGGGCCTTTTGCAAGGAGAGACTCCAACGATAGCCCTTGCACGGGCGTCAGCACATCGAGCAGGGTGTCCCGCAATACTCTATGAACCTGACCAGGCTGCGAGGCATCGGTCCCTTGAAGCTGTTTCTTGAGGCGCTCCATCACGCGATCCACAACGCTGGTCCCGAGATCGGAAGCGATGAGGGCCGCTTCGAACTCTTCCAACAGGGCAGGATCCGCCGAACGGCCCAGC
>CAMDRK010000257.1 GCA_945906715.1 Nitrospira lenta | reverse complement strand
TAAAGCTGGACGAACATCGACAGGCCGGACATCAGCTTATTCTTGTGACCGGCGCGCCTGATTTTTTGATTGCACCCCTTGCGGAATTTTTGGGCGTGCCCACCGTCTTCGCGGCGAAGCCGGAGCAGCGGGATTCGGTCTATACCGGCGCCTTGATCCCCCCCCTGCCCTATGGCCGTGGCAAACGTGAGTTAATCCTCGCCCACGCTCGGGAAATGGGGCTGGATTTAACCGCTTCCTACGCCTATGGCGACAGCCCCGGCGATCACGACCTCCTTGAACTGGTCGGGCACCCCTTGGTGGTCAACCCGATCCGTGGCATGGCTCGCACCGCACAACGCCTCGGCTGGCCGGTCGCGACATGGAAGTGAGCAAGCGTGCCTGCAGCCATCAGGTCTTGGATCTTCGACCTTCACACTATGTAACCTTCAGCCTTTCAACCTTCAGCCTTTGTGCCTCGAGCATCATATGCGAGTGACCGAAATCTTCCATAGCATTCAAGGCGAATCGAGCTACGCGGGACAGCCCTGTCTGTTTGTCCGGCTGACCGGATGCCCGCTGCGCTGCACCTGGTGCGATACCGCCTATGCCTTTCATGGTGGACAGGACTGTTCAGTCGATGATGTTCTGGCGAAGGTGCATAGTTATGGCTGCCGTCTCGTGGAGGTCACGGGAGGGGAGCCGCTTGCCCAGCCTGAGAGTCTCCTCTTGATGACCAGACTCTGCGACGCCGGCTATACGGTCCTTCTTGAGACCAGCGGCGCCATCGATATCGCGCCGGTCGATCCGCGGGTCCATGTCATCCTGGACGTGAAGTGCCCAGGGAGCGATATGACCGATCGGATGCACTGGCCGAGTCTTTCTCGACTGGCAGCCAAGGACGAGGCGAAATTTGTGTTGGCTGACCGAGCCGACTACGACTGGGCCTGTGAGATTCTTGCTCGGCATGACCTGGCCAGCCGCTGTACGGTGCATTTCAGTCCGGTCTTCGGCTCGCTCGATCTGCGTGAGCTGGCCGAATGGATTCTGGCTGATCGTCTGCCGGTCCGTTTTCAATTGCAGATGCACAAGTACATCTGGGCGCCGGACATGCGGGGGGTGTGACGCGCGAGAAGCGTTTCGAGTTGCTAGCTTCAAGTTTCAAGTTTTTTGAGGCTGTTTCCTGACAACATGAAACCTGAAACTAGAAACTAGAAACCTGCCATTTCCGTTCGAGCAACTTGAACAAGGAGTTTGTGCAATGAAGATCATGCAAGTCACGGCACAGGTTGAGCAAGCGGACTCTGCGTCGGCAGAGGTGTTGGTGCTCATGCACTGTGAAGGAGAGGCATTGGCCAAACAGGGCGCAGCCCCGCTCGATCGTGCCCTCGGAGGTGCGTTGAGCAAGCTGGTGCAATCCAAGGAATTCGAAGGCAAGGCCAATGAAGTCTTGCTCTATCACACGCAGGACAAGGTGCCGGCGAAACGGCTGGTGCTGGTCGGGCTGGGCAAGAAAAACGAGGTCACGCTGGAGACGATCCGGCAAGCGATGGGCTCAGCTGCCAAGCGCGTCCGTCAGGCGAAGGTCGGGTCCTTTGCAGTCGTGCTTCCAACGGTGAAGCCTAACAGGATGTCATGGGTCGAAGTGGCGCAAGCGATGGTTGAGGGGGCAATCCTGGGCAGTTATCTGTTCACGGTCTATCGGAGCGAGGCTGCTTCAGGGCAAGACGTCGCGGAGATGAGCATTCTCGCCCAGCAAAAGGATCAGTTGCGGCAGGTGACTGAGGGAACTCGGCGTGGCATCGCCACAGCAGAGGCCACCGTCTTTGTCCGGGATCTCTGCAATCATCCCTCCAATGTCCTGACTCCCACCAGAGTCGCCGACGAAGCGAAGACCATCGCCAAGACTGAAGGGATCGCGATCAAGATCCTCGAGCAGAAAGAGATGGAGCAGTTGGGGATGGGTGCGCTGCTCGGTGTATCGCGCGGAAGTCAGGAGCCGCCCAAGTTCATCATCCTTGAGTACAACGGCACCAAGAAAAAAGACGAGCGTCCGGTCGTGCTGGTCGGGAAAACGATCACCTTCGATACGGGCGGGATTTCGCTGAAGCCTGCCGAAAATATGGAACATATGAAAGCCGATATGACGGGGGGAGCCGAGGTGCTGGCTTCAATCCGGGCAGCGGCCAGACTCAAGCTCCCTCTGCGTCTCATCAGCATCCTGCCCGTGGCGGAAAATATGCCCGGTGGCCGGGCGATGAAGCCGGGTGATATCGTGACGACTCTGTCGGGAAAGACCGTCGAAGTGCAGAACACGGATGCGGAAGGCCGGCTCATCCTGGCCGATGGCCTCGCCTACGCCATGCGTTATAACCCGGCGGCCTTGATCGACATTGCGACGCTTACGGGGGCTTGTGTTGTCGCGCTCGGCCAATTTGCCATCGGAATGTTCGGCACCGACCAGGCGCTCAAAGAACAGGTGCGGAAGTCGGGGCAGAAGGCCGGCGAACGGGTGTGGGAGATGCCCCTGTGGGAGGAATATTTCGAACAGCTCAAGAGCGATGTCGCCGACATGCGCAACATCGGGGGCCGTGGCGGCGGCATGATCACCGCAGCGCTCTTTTTGAGCAAGTTTGTGGGGGACTGCCCCTGGGTACACCTCGATATTGCCAGCACGGATTGGAGCGAGCGGGAGCGGGCATACATTCCCAAGGGTCCCACCGCGATTGGCACTCGGTTATTGGTGCAGTACCTCATTGACCGAAGCATCTAAGCAGGTCGAGGCTGAGGTTGAGGCTTAGCAGGATGCTCAAAAAGGCCGTCAGCAAGGCCGCAGCGAGGAGTCACTTTATATGGGGTGGGTGGGATGATCCCAACTGCGCGCGTCCAACGAGGGGAGTCCGCGACCGCGCGTTGCGCGAGCAAGGGGATCGTCTCAGCTACCCCCTTCCCCTTTTTTCAGCATCCCGCTAAAAGGATTTAATGACTTCACGCGACAAAATCGGGCAACTCTTCATGGTCGGATTTCTGGGCACGTCGGTGACGCCCGATCTGGCTTCGTTCATCAAAGAGTACAAGCCGGGCGGTGTGATCCTCTTCTCCCGGAATCTTGAATCCGTCGGCCAGATGGTCGACCTGACCAATGACCTGCAAGCCTGCAGTCCCCATTCGCCGCTGTTGATTTCGATCGATCAGGAAGGCGGCCGGGTCTCCCGTCTGCCGAAAGGCTTTACGATTTTCCCTCCCTGCGACCTGTTGGGCCGTTGCCGCTCCACCGAATTGGCCTATGCGGCTGCCGCCACTATTGCCAAAGAGCTGAGGGCGGTGGGCGTGAACATGAATATGGCGCCGGTACTCGACGTGAACAGTAATCCGGACAATCCGGTCATCGGCGATCGGGCATTCGGCACGACGCCGGATGTGGTCTGTGAATTGGGAATGGCGACGGCGGCGGGGCTGCAAGGCAACAGGGTCGTGGCCTGCGGAAAGCATTTTCCAGGCCACGGGGATACGAGTACCGACTCCCACAAAGAGCTTCCGGTGGTCGAGGCATCGCGAGAACGGTTGGAGACTGTCGAGTTCCCCCCGTTCCGTCATGCGATTGCGCAGGGTATCGCATCGATGATGACCGCGCATGTGCTCTACCGGGCTCTCGATCCCGAATTGCCTGCCACGCTTTCTCCGGCGATCATCAACAGTTTCTTGCGCCAGGAGTTGAAATACGATGGAGTGGTGTTGACGGACGACTTAGAGATGCACGCGATCATCGACCATTATGGCGTGGAAGACGCTGCGGTACGCGCGGTGCTGGCGGGATGCGACGTCTTATTGATTTGTAAAGATCGGGATCGGGAAGTCGCCGCCTTTGGAGCCATTGAGCAGGCAGTGGCGTCGGGCGCGATTTCCACCGAACGATTGAACCTCTCCGCGGATCGAATTGCCCGCCTGAAAGACCGGTTCATCAAGCCCTACAAGCCTGTCACGGTCTCCGATGCGAGACTCATTGCAGGTTGCCAAAGCCATCAATCGTTGCTGCGCACGATCGAGCAGGTTCGGGCACGGTCCGAAGTTCGAGGTTCGAGGTCCGAGGTTCGAGGTTTTTAGAACTTCGAACCCGGAACTTCGAACTTCTTGTCGCGCTTGTCGCACCCGTCTCGCTCGATTATCTACTTCCCCCTTGCAGATTGTCGGTTGATTCCCCTACAGTGCGCTGCATGATCCGCACATTTCAAGGCATCAAACCCACCATTCCCACATCCTGTTTTATCGAAGAGACCGGTGTCGTCATCGGCGATGTCGTGCTGGGCGAGCAGTGTAGCG
>CAMDRK010000256.1 GCA_945906715.1 Nitrospira lenta | reverse complement strand
GTATGCCTGACCCTTATCGACCGATTCTGTTGCCGTGCGGAACAGCCGGCTCTTCCCTCCATACTGTCCTTTGGCTAATTTCAGACGCTTCTTCCGCCGATGTCTTGTTTTGGGGCCACCTTTTGCGCGAGGCATGAGTCAATACTCCTTTTGGTTAACGCGATTTGTGCATGTGAATTTAGCTGTAGGGCAATAAGCGATCCAGCGCCTGAGTCTTGGTTTTATCCACGAGAACCGTGCCGCTTAGTCGGCGCTTCCGATCCTGCGTCTTGCTGGTGAGGATATGGCGTTTCCCCGCCTTTCGCCGGACCAATTTCCCGGAGCCGGTGCGCTTAAACCGCTTCTTGGCTCCGCTATGGGACTTCATTTTCCTATTCTTCATGTCGGTGCTTCCTTAGGTTAATACTATTCTGACCGATTGTGCTACTTGGGCGCCACGATCATGATCAGGCTTCGCCCTTCCATGCGAGGGGCATATTCGATCGTGCCTATCTCCCCCAACTCTGCGATGACCGTATTCATAAGCGTTCGGCCCATCTCCTGATTCGCCATCTCACGCCCACGGTACGTCAAGAGAACTTTGGTCTTGTTACCATCGGCCAAAAATCCCTTAATCTGTCGAATCTTGATTTCCAAGTCATGCTTGTCTGTCCGAGGCCGCAACTTAATTTCCTTCACCTGTGTCGACTTTTGATGACGCCGGTTCTGGTGGTCCTTTTTACTCAGTTCGAACTTGTATTTCCCGTAGTCCATAATGCGGCATACGGGAGGCACTGACGTAGGTGCGACCTCGACAAGGTCGTAGCCATTTTCTTGTGCCTGTTTGAACGCATCCGCCGTGAGGAGAATGCCAAGCTGTTCGCTCTCCGGACCGATCACCCGGACTTCACGCACCCTGATTTCACGGTTAACTCGTAGTTTGGGGACGATAATACACCTCTTATTGTGTCAATGAATGTTGCTGCCCTGCGGGCTTGAGGTCCGCACGGAGCAGGTCGAGCGCTCCCGCGACGGTCATACTGCCGAGGTTGGTTCCGCTCCGGCCTCGTATGGCCAATGTCCCACTCTGCACTTCTCGGTCGCCGACCACAAACATAAATGGAACCTTCGCCTTCTCCGCTTCTCGGATTTTGAGCCCTATTTTTTCATTCCGAAGGTCTGCCTCAGCGCGAAACCCCGCAGCCTTGAGTTGGGTCACGACCTCGGCGACATAGGGCCGCTGGTTATCCGTGATGGACATGACCGTTGCCTGAACCGGGGCGAGCCAAGTCGGGAAGGCGCCACCGAAGTGCTCAATCAGAATGCCAAAGAACCGTTCGATCGATCCCATCAGCGCCCGGTGGATCATGATCGGCTGGTGCACTTTGCCGTCTTCCCCAATATAGCCCAATTCAAACCGTTCGGGATTATTGAAATCGACTTGAATGGTCGAACATTGCCAGGAGCGTCCCAGGGCATCTTTGATCTTGATGTCGATCTTGGGTCCATAGAAGACGCCTTCGCCCGGATCGATCTGGTAGACGACTCCTCGCCCCTTCAGTGCCGCTTCGAGCGCACTCGTGGCTTGAGCCCACCGTTCTTCCGATCCGACAGACTTTTCAGGCTTGGTCGAGAGATATACTTCAAATTCGGTAAACCCAAAGGTGCCGAGAATGAAAAATGTGAAGTCCAGAACCTTGCTGACTTCTAGTTCAATCTGATCCGGACGGCAGAACAGATGCGCGTCATCCTGTGTGAAGCCGCGAACCCGCAGCAGACCGTGAAGGACGCCTGTCCGTTCGTACCGGTAGACAGTCCCCAGTTCGCCATAGCGGATGGGGAGATCTCGATAACTGCGCAGATGCGACTTGTAGATCATGATATGGAACGGGCAATTCATCGGCTTGAGTTGGTACTCGCTGTTTTCGACCTTCATGGGAGCGAACATGTTGTCGCGGTAATAGTCGACATGGCCGCTGGTTTTCCAGAGGTCTAACCGGGCGATGTGGGGGGAATACACCAGTTCGTACCCATTTTGAATATGCTGATCTCGCCAAAAGTTCTCGATCAACAGCCGGATCGTCGCGCCCTTCGGATGCCAGAGCACCAGGCCCGGACCGATCTCATCCTGAGTCGAGATCAAATCGAGTTCCTTGCCGACCTTTCGGTGGTCTCGCCGCTTAATCTCTTCTAACCGTGCAAGATGCGCGTCGAGCTCCGCCTGGGTGGGGAAGGAGGTTCCGTAGATCCGCTGCAGCATGGGGTTGCGTTCGTCGCCTCGCCAGTACGCTCCTGCCGTATTCAGGAGCTTCAATACCCCAACATGACCTGTCGTCGGTAAATGCGGGCCGCGGCAGAGATCGGTGAACTCCCCCTGGCTATACACTGAGATAGTCTGGCCATCGGCTAGTCCTTGAATCAACTCCACCTTGTAGGCTTCGCCACGTTCTTGGAAAAACTTCACCGCCTCAGGCTTCGATAATTCTGCCCGTTTAACAGAAAGAGCGCGCTTGACGATGTCTCTCGCTTTCGCTTCGATTTTTTCGAGGTCTTCAGGCGTAAATGCCCGCTCAAAGGCAAAGTCATAAAAGAATCCATCCTCGAGAGCCGGGCCGATCGTCAGCTGTGCGGTGGGGAAGACCTCTTTGACAGCCTGAGCCATAATGTGAGTACTGCTATGGCGGTAAACCTCACGGCCTTCGGCACTGTCGAATTGCAGCGGGCTCACCTCGGCATCGTCCGTCAAGACGCTCGATAGATCTACGGGCTGGCCATTCACCTTTGCCGCAAGGATGTCAGGGCCAAGCGTCAGACCAAGAGCCGATAGGGCAAATCCAACAGTCTGGCCCGCTGGAATATCACGACTGCTGCCGTTTTTGAGCGTAATTTTCATGACATCCACTCAATCGCCCAAGCACAAAAAACAACAAGAGTGCCCCGCCTGCGAAAGGCAAACGAATACCCTCAGCTAGGTGGTAGGCGCGGACGGTCTTGAACCGTCGACCTCTACCGTGTCAAGGTAGCGCTCTCCCCCTGAGCTACGCGCCCATCGATCTGGATGCGCATGCTAATATAGCCCTGCCCAAGGTGTCAAGAAACAGCCTTTCCCATCTCTTCTGCTGCAATCGCTGATATTCAGGCAAAAGGCACTGGGCTGGAGCTTGGGGGGGGGATTGGCAGGCATGTTTTCCCTCTTGCATTCGCCCCTAGCTTGGCTTCATCTCCTGCGGCAACTGACTTGTTACACGATCTTTAACGTATCGAAGTTGATCCCTGCGGGAGCAGGCGGTGTCTTCAGTTTCATGTCTTCCAACGCTTCAACGGCCAGACCCGCGACCACGAAATTGCGATACCACTTCCGGTTAGCCGGCACGATATACCAAGGTGCATGATTGGTGCTTGTGGCAGCCATCATATCCTCGAACGCATCCATATAGTTCTTCCATAGTTTCCGTTCTTCGAGATCCCCTTCGTTGAATTTCCAGCGTTTCTCCGGATCGCGAATGCGTTCCTCTAGTCGTTCTTTCTGTTCAACCTTCGAGATGTGCAGAAAAAACTTCAGAATAGTCGTGCCGCTCTCATAGAGCAGCTCTTCGAATTCTTTGATCTGATCAAACCGCTGCTTTACTACCTTGTCCGATACCCATCCGTGGACGCGAGTAATAAGCACGTCCTCGTAATGTGAACGGTTGAAGATGCCGATCTGGCCCTTGGACGGCGCCTTCTGATGCACGCGCCACAGAAAATCATGACCCAGCTCCTCCGACGACGGAGCTTTGAAGGACACGACTTTGCAGCCCTGCGGATTCACACCGGACATCACGCTCCTGATCGTCCCGTCCTTGCCGCTGGTATCCATCCCTTGCAACACGATGAGCACCGATCGAGTGCCGTTGGCATAGAGCCGTTCCTGGAGTTCGCCGAGCCGTCCGGTCAATTCTGCCGTCATCGCCTTGGCCTTTTCTTTCCCTTGATCCGTTTTTTTGTACTCACCCGTGTCATCGGGATCGCACCGATCCAAGTTGAGTCGTGAGCCCGGCTTGACGCAATATGCTTTCATGATCGGTGCATCCTCCACACTCTCAGTCTCATATCCGAGGCGGTATCCTACTCCATTTGTTCCAGCATATCAGCCGTGGATAACCGACAACGGCTGCGCCGATTGACTCTGGCCGACCTAGGGCAGGACCGGCGCGTCGTGGGCGCAGCGAAAGCCCACGTTCGGATCATGTTCCATGGGATCGCCCTTGGTCCGAAACGACGAACGCAGCCGATAGGGGCTGTTGATATAGGAGCCGCCCCGTTGGACCTTCGTGGTGC
>CAMDRK010000255.1 GCA_945906715.1 Nitrospira lenta | reverse complement strand
ATCTTCCCCGTCGCTGACGGCCTTTTCCTAAAACTCCCTCTCTGATTGTGACAACATGCACCCCTGGTTTATTCTGCAATGAGGAGTGGGGCACATCCTCCTCATTCATCGCGAAACTCGTCATTCGTCCATCGTTCGAGAAAGAATCGTGTTCATCTCCTGGATCTTCCGATTGACCAAAGACGATTGACTATCTTCCGCCTAGCACTGCCTCTACATAGATCATGCTCTCAGATACTCTGTTTTGTAGGCAGTAGATAGCGGAGTCATGGTGGTGAAGTTCCAATCGAATATCAGAACAGCAGATTGCTCGGAGGCATGTGAAAGCAGGCGTCTCCCGTTCTTCACCACCAGACTTTGAGCCTTCCAAAAATCGAGCGTCTTCTCGGCCCCGGTTCTGTTACACACAATCAGCGGCAGCCCAGTCTCACGGGTTCGCTCCTCCCATTCACCGTTCGGCCCATGTATGCCAGGGCCCCAGGAAGAAGGAGAAACAAGAATTTGTGCGCCCCCAGATTTTAAGGTGGCGGCGATACCAGGCGTAAAGGCGTCGGCACACACCAACAGGCCAACCTTAAGCCCATCACACTGGAGCGGCACGGCAGCCTCTCCGGGACTTGACCATGAGAGAGAATCGCTTGTGACATTGATCTTGCGATGCCTTCCAATAATCTCGCCGCGTGAGTTGATGACAAAAACAGAATTGTAAAGCCGCCCCGAGTCCCGTTCCGGACAAGCAAGGAACAGGGTCCGCTTCAAATCTTTTACCAGTCGGCAGAGACGAGACATCCATGCATCTGGTTGTGGCTCGATCCAGTCGGTTCCAATGACCCTTGCGAACTGGAGCCCGCATGTGGCCAGTTCTGGGGTCACGATCCACTGTGCACCACCTGAAGCGGCTTTTTTGATCGCGTCGACAATCACCTGTTGATTGTGCTCGATGGCTCCAGGAATCGTCTCAAGATGCAAGAGCGCAATTCTGCCGGTCTTCATATCACACCGTACTCATCGGCATTGTCACACGCGGCCGGCCCGTCTGGGGATGGGCATCCACGACCACATCGCATCCGTACACCATCCGAAGTACATCCGGACGAATGGTCTCCTCCGGCGAACCGATACGGCAGAGCCCGCCCTCCTTGAGCATCAGCACACGATCGCAATACTGGCTTGCGACATTTAGATCGTGCGACACCAAGACGACCGTCAATCGCCGTTCAGCCCTTAACCTTGTGATGAGCGAACAGATCTCAATCTGGTGGTTGATGTCGAGAAATGCCGTCGGTTCGTCGAGCAACAGAATTTTCGGCTCCTGAGCCAAGGCTCTGGCAATCATCACTCGCTGCCGTTCGCCCCCGGATAAGTCAGACACCAGCCGATCGGCCAGAGACACAACATCGGTATCGACCATGGCTTGGTGCGCACAGGCAAGATCGTTCGCAGTCTCATCTCCGATTCCCATGCTCCACCAACGAACGGTCCGATGCGGAAACCGTCCCATTAAGACAGTCTCAACCACGGTGAACGGAAAAACTTGCACATATTCTTGAGGTACCACCGCAACCAACCGCGCAATATCGGCCTGGCTCCGCTTCTGAAGCGAGAGCCCACCCAGCAAGACATCCCCTTCACCGACCGGCAAGAGTCCGGACAGAATCTTCAACAACGACGACTTCCCTGACCCGTTTGGCCCCACGATACCGAGGATTTCTCCGGCATCGACGTGGAAAGAGAGCTGATCCAGCGTCCACTTTCTCCCTTGTCCTTCCATCGTGTAATAGCGGAAGGACAGCCCTTTAACTTCGATGGCAGGGCCGTCGAGAGCCAATAACGAGCTTGCTCTTCCTATCGTATGGGTCGTCACTTCACAACATCCGATCTTTTCGCCATAGGAGAAGATAGAGGAAGAACGGACCACCAACGAGCGCCGTCACAATCCCTACCGGAATTTCTGCAGGCGCCATGATCGTTCGGGCTATCGTGTCGGCCAAAGCGAGAAACATGCCCCCGACGAGCGCCGAAGCGGGAAGTAGCAACCGATGGTCCGATCCGATGAGCAGGCGCACGGCATGAGGAACGACCATACCGACGAATCCGATCATGCCGCTCACCGATACAATCGCGCCGGTGAGAAGTGCCGTCAGAGCGAAGAGATGTTTCTTGACCCCCTCAGTCTCCACACCGAGAGAGCGGGCTGTTTCTTCTCCCAGGGTCAACACATTTAAGAGCTGTGCTTTATGCATCAGGACCGCGAGCACAAACAGGACGTACAGGGAAAATATGCCCAGCGCCGGATAACCAGGCGCAGTCAGCGACCCCATCAACCAGGCCATCAATCCTGCCGATCGATTCGGTTCCATGATCGAGGTGATGAACATGATAAACGCCGTCAAAATAGCATTGAGGATGACACCGGCCAGCAACAAGCTATGAATCGGCAGTCGGCTTTTTGATTGCGCCAAGCGATAGATCAGGATAAGTGCCAGGAGGCCCCCGGCAAACCCAAACAGCGGCAGCAGGGGGAATAGCAGGAAGGTGGAGCCGATTCCAAATAGGATGGCCAATGAAACACCGAGCGCAGAGCCGCTCGATACGCCCAGCACATAGGGATCGGCGAGAGGATTTCGCAGCAACGCCTGAAGCGTCACACCAACCGCCGCCAAACTACCCCCCACGAGAAAACCCATGAGCACTCGGGGAAACCGAATCTGCACCATAATGGTCTCAGCTGTCTCCGGGCTCGGTGAACCAGCCAGGTCTCCCCGAAACAGGTGCATGATCGCCGGCACAACGCTGCCGATATTCACTGACGTCGCACCGAACTGCAGACAGAGCACCAAGACAGCCACGCAGGCCAACAGCAGCCCGCCGATCACCGTTATCCATCGATGGACGGTCAGCACCGAACCGGCATGGGCCCATGATGAAACTATATGTGCCATAGGCTAATCGAGTTACCGTTCGGTTCGACTATCGGGCGAACTGTCAGGGTGTAAAATATTCGCGAGCGATTCAAGTCCCTTGGCGATGCGCGGACCAGGCCGGTTAAGCCAATCGGCAGAGATCTGATGAAGCCTGTTACGCTTGACCGCCGTCATCGTCGACCACTGACGCCAGGTCTGCTGTTCACTCTCCGAGATGCCTTCCGCTTTGCCGACAGGAAACACCAAAACTTCTGGATCCTCCTGGAGCACAGCCTCCAGGCTGAGTCGTGGATAGGGGGTTGCGCTCTTTGCGGCAATGTTTATCCCTCCGGCCATTCCAATCAGCTGGTCGATAAAGCTTCCCGGCCCAACAGTGATCAGGGGTTGGCTATTCAACACGTAGAGCATCCGCACTGGAGTCATCCCGTGAATGCGCTGTTGGACCGCCGCTACCTGCTGGCGGAGCTGCATAGCCACTGCATCAGCTTTCTGCGATCGACCGACGATACGTCCCAGTGTTTGGATGTGGACAAAGATCCCCTCAACGTTCTTATCCCCCAAAATAAACACCGGAATCTTCAACTGCTCGAGTTTGGCAATGATATCAGGCTTAAGAAAATCGTTAGGTGCCACCACCAAATCAGGCTGGAGCGCCACCAACAATTCCATATTTGGATTAGAGTAACCCACCTTCGGCTTCTTACTGGCCTCAGGTGGGTAGTCACAAAAGTCTGTGACTCCGACAAGCTGATCTCCAGCCTCCATGGCAAACAACATTTCGGTGATGCTGGGCGCCAGCGAAACGATCCGCGCGGGAGGCTTGGCAAAATACATCCGTCGACCGGCATCATCGACATAGGCACGCTCAGAGACGTGTGCCATGAACGGCATGCCGGTGAGAATACCTTGCTGCCGACGTTTCACGCCTGACTTCTCATCGTCTGTATCCGCATACGCGACTGTTGCAACGAGAAGGACCGACGCTGCCATAAGCAGCCAGGCCCACCGTGGCTGATGCTGTGGTGAAGTGCCCAAATAAAAAAATCCCCAAGGCCTGGAAAGACCCTGAGGATTGCACCCGCAACTCATCCTCGCTAATTCCCCAGCCCACGAGGGAACGCTAATTAACTCTCCAGGCAGGTCTTCTGGCTCATGGTTCACCCTACTCCCCGTGCCTTCCCATCTGGAAACGTGAATCGCAAATCGTTATTCGTTAATCGAGGAGATCTACTCTTGCGATTAACGGTTCACGAATAACGTTTCACGTCCCAAAGACAGTGGCATTCACGGGTTTCGTCCCCATTTACAGCGGCGGGACCGCGAGGGATTTCCACCCTCTTCCCTTACCCAGGAGTCACAATGTGGAGGGCACTCTAGGAGACCGGGAAGAAG
>CAMDRK010000254.1 GCA_945906715.1 Nitrospira lenta | reverse complement strand
CGCCAACGCCACGTTGGCCTTGAATACCGCTGCGTGATTCCTTCTCGTCCTTCTCATGCGCTTGCTCCTATCATTTCGTGCTCAGCACGGGTTAATATCAGGCAAGATTATCACTTATAGCGCTGTCCGAATTTCCGGGGCCACTTCTGTTGAAATTGATGCGAACGATGTGGCACCAGTCTAGCCCCTTGCTTCCGGGTCGCAAGTATAATGTAAGTTTACCGCCTTATCGGGGTGGCCTTGCGAGCCGCATTGCTACATCGCGCTCTTTCGTGCAGTAGGCAGCCGCAGTAAGAAACGATGCGAATGACATATCTGTCTGCGTAAAAGTCGCAAGTGGAGGGTGCGAGCAGTAATGGACGTTATGAGGTGCGATTTTTTGGTGATAGGCGCAGGAGTGATCGGCGCGTCCATTGCGCGTGAGCTCCGCCGTCGGCACCGTGCCAAGGTCGTTGTCATTGAGAAAGAGTCGTCTGCCGGGCAACATGCCAGTGGGAGAAATAGCGGCGTCCTCCATGCCGGAGTGTATTACAAAGCAGGCACGTTAAAGGCGTGGTTGTGTATCGAGGGCAACAGGCGGATGCGTGAGTATTGCCGGATGAAAGGTATCCCGCTGAACGATAATGGCAAAGTCATCGTTGCGCGAACGGCTGCGGAGCTGCCGGCTTTGCGCGAGTTGTATGCTCGTTCGCTTGCGAACGGTGTGCGGGTGGACCTGGTTGACGAGCAGGCGCTCAAAGAGATTGAGCCCTGCGCGAAAACTGTCGGGCAGGCGCTGTATGTGAAGGATACGGCTGTCGTAAATCCGCAGCGGGTCATGGCCGCGATCGTGGCTGACGCGATAGAAGAGGGAGTGGAGTTCCATTTGAACTGTGCCTGGCAGTCGCGCGAAGGCACAGATTGTGTAAGGACCTCGCAAGGACAGATTTCTTATGGGCACCTCGTCAACTGCGCGGGGTTGTTCGCAGATCGGATTGCGCATGCTTTTGACGTAGGCCGGCACTATCGCATCCTGCCATTTCGCGGACAATTCTACAGGCTCAGGCCTGAGTCGAAGGTGCAGGTGCGAGGGAATATTTATCCGGTGCCTGACCTCAGGAATCCGTTTTTAGGCGTGCACTTCACCCGCCGGCCCGAGGGGGAAGTGACGGTCGGGCCATCAGCGCTTCCATTGCTTGGCCGGGAGCAATACCGGGGCCTGACCGGGGCTAATGCGTCAGATGGATTGGCTATGGTCAAGTATTTACTGCGCCTGTTTGGCAGAAACCGAGACCATTTTCGATCCATCGCTTTGGGGGAACTGGCGAAGATTTCTCGTTCTGGATTTTGTCGGGAAGCGGAGGGGCTGGCGGCGGGGTTTGAGTCGGGCGACCTGCTTACCGGTAAAGAACCTGGGATTCGGGCTCAGCTGGTCGATACAAGAAATGCTGAGCTGCTCAGCGATTTTGTGATTGAGCCAGGGCCTCGGTCCACCCACGTCCTCAACGCCGTGTCTCCGGCCTTTACCTCGTCTACTCCATTTGCGGAATATGTCGCGGATATGATCGGACAGGGTAACTGAAGATTGTCCATCAGCGAATGGGAGCATTTGAGTCGCATGTTCCTTGATTGATGGGCACCTGGGACTATGATAAAACATTTTGTGTTTGTTTAGGGATCTAGGAGGAAGCACGAAATGTCTCATGCCAAGTTGTATTTTGCCGAGGCTGCTCAGATCACTGAGCGCATCGACTATGAAATGGTCGAGCGCATTGCTGAAGGCCTTGCCGATCTGCGCGACCGAGGTGGCAGATTGTTTCTTTTGGGAGTTGGTGGGAGTGCGGCGAATTGCAGTCATGCAGTGAACGACTTTCGAAAGTTGTGCGGCATTGAAGCCTATACGCCTGTGGATAATGTTTCGGAGCTCACCGCGCGCACCAATGATGAAGGGTGGGACACGGTTTTCGCGGGCTGGCTGAAAGTCAGCCGGGCCAATAAGGACGATGCCGTGTTGATATTTTCCGTAGGTGGCGGCGATGCAGAGAAAAATATCAGCGCCAACCTGGTCCGCGCGCTCGATGAAGCGAAGGCGCGAGGGATGAAGGTCTTTGGCGTGGTGGGTCGACAGGGAGGGTATACCAAAAAAGTGGGGGATGCGGTGGTCGTCGTCCCCACCGTCAATGCCGCTCACGTGACGCCGCATACTGAGGCCTTTCAGGCAGTGGCGTGGCATTGCCTGGTGTCTCATCCAAAATTGCAGATCGTCGGCACCAAGTGGGAAAGCACCGTCAAGGTATCCCCGGTTTGAGCGGCATGTCTCGCGCGGTGTTTCTTGACCGTGATGGAGTGATCAATCGGGCCGTGGTGCGTGAGGGGAAGCCGTATCCACCCGCCACGTTGGCCGAGTTCGAAATTCTGCCCGGTGTCCTGGATGCGTTGCGGGAATTAGATGAGGCGGGGTTCCTGCTTATTGTGGCGACCAACCAGCCTGATGTGGCGCGAGGCCTTCAGAGTCGTGAAACTGTTGAAGCCATGCATCGGCGATTGCGGAACGAGCTCCCGCTCGATGATATTAAGGTCTGTTACGAGGTGGAGAGCCCGGCCAGCCTGTGCTATAAACCCAAACCAGGAATGCTGTTAGAGGCTGCGCAGGAACGAGGCATCGATCTCGCGCGAAGCTATATGGTCGGAGATCGGTGGCGCGATGTCGGATGTGGCCGGGCGGCTGGCTGTTGTACCATTTTTATTGATCGAGGCTATGCCGAAGCACTGCGGGATGTCCCTGACGTCACCTGTGCCGATCTCGCGCAAGCCTCAGCCTATATTCTTCACCATGCCAGTCTCAAAACAGCAAAGAGGAGAGCGTGATGGCCAAGTTGAGTGACCTAAAGGTCAAGATTTTTGCTGATGGAGCAGATCTTGCGGGGATTAAGGCTATGTACGCCAAGCCCTGGATCAAAGGATTTACCACCAATCCTACGCTGATGCGCAAAGTCGGAATTTCCGATTACAAGTCCTTCGCATCAGAAGTGTTGCGTGAAGTGCCGGATCGGCCGGTGTCGTTCGAGGTGTTTGCCGACGAGTTTGACGAGATGGAGTCGCAAGCGCTGGAAATTGCATCGTGGGGCTCGAACGTCAACGTCAAGATTCCCGTTACCAATACGAAGCGTCAATTTGCCGGTCCTCTTATTCGTCGGTTGTCCGAGGCAGGGGTTCAGCTCAACGTCACTGCGGTGATGACGTTGGAACAAGTGCGGGCCATCACCGAGGCGCTCGCAGCCGGCACGCCGGCTATTATTTCGGTGTTTGCCGGGCGGATTGCGGATACCGGTGTGGATCCCGTGCCAGTGATGCGCGAGGCACTTAAAATTATGCAGGCGAAGCCGAAGGCTGAGCTTATATGGGCCAGCCCACGCGAATTGCTTAATATCATTCAGGCCGACGAAGTCGGTTGTCATATCATCACCGCGACGAACGATATCCTCAATAAGCTGTCCTTGCTGGGGAAGGACCATGCTGCCTATTCACTCGATACAGTGGCGATGTTCTATCGCGACGCCTCGGCTGCCGGATACACCATCCCTTGTGCTCCCCCAATTGCCACCACTTAACCGGGATTGAGACCATGATGCAGGAGTCACGATGATAAAGAATGTGTTGGTTACTGGCGGTGCCGGTTATGTTGGGAGCCTGCTTGTTCCGCAGTTGCTGGATGCGGGCTACAGGGTCAGCGTGTATGACATCCTGTATTTTGGCGATGACTTTTTGCCCAAAGGCAATCCGGCCTTGACGGTGATCAAAGGGGATATCAGGGATACGGCTCAACTTGCACAGGCGTTAAAGGGTGTAGACGCCGTGATCTCGCTTGCTTGCATTTCGAACGATGCAAGCTTTGAGCTCGATGAGAACCTGTCGACCTCAGTGAATCTTCACGCCTTCGAGCCGATGGTGGTTGCAGCAAAGGTTGCGGGCGTCAAGCGTTTCGTCTATTGCTCATCAAGCTCGGTGTATGGCGTGTCCGACTCACCTGACGTGACCGAGGAGCATCCGCTTGTGCCGCTGACGCTGTACAACAAGTACAAGGGGATGTGTGAACCGCTGTTATTCAAATATCAGTCGCCCAGCTTCGTGTGTGTCGCGATCCGCCCGGCGACGTTGTGCGGCTATGCGCCACGGCAGCGGCTTGATCTGTCGGTGAACATTCTGACCAACCATGCGGTGAATAATAGCAAGATTACGGTGTTTGGCGGTGCACAGAAGAGACCGAACCTGCATGTCCAGGATATGGTTGACTTGTACAAGCTGCTGCTCGAAGTGCCTGGCGAGAAAATTGCCGGCCAGATCTTCAATGTGGGTGTCC
>CAMDRK010000253.1 GCA_945906715.1 Nitrospira lenta | reverse complement strand
GTGGTGAAGGGAGAGAGCCCCGCGTATGAGGCGCGCACATTGGAAGGTCTCGGCATCACCGACCGCTTCGAACTGACCGCAGGCGGATTCGGGGTCACCTATCAGGGCAATCAAGCTCGTCCGCTCGACATGCTGATTCAGCCGAAGTATGTCTTACATAGTTCCCTCGGCGCGATTCCTTCTCTCTCCGTTGCCGCAGCCACCCTGTTTCCCCTTAGCGGCAATCGCCAGCATTGGGATGGTTACGCCATGGCTCATGTCAGCTGGTTTTTGTTTACACCGGACCCCGAGACTGACCCCTATGACAATAACTTGGCCATTCATCTCAATCTCGGCGCGAAGTCCCGGTATGATGCAGGCCCGGCGACGTACCAGAGCAAACTGTATTGGGCTGCGGGTTTTGAGGTGATTACCCCGGTGACACGCGAGGTACGGTTTTTGGGGGAAGTGTTCAACGGCGATCCGTTTTCATTTGAAGAAAAATTTCCCCGCGTATCAAACCGGCTTTCGCTGGTACAAGAATCCGATGGTCCAGATCGACTTGGTCTTTCGAGGCATACGGCATGGCTCA
Organism: Nitrospira lenta; assembly: GCA_945906715.1. GTDB lineage: Bacteria > Nitrospirota > Nitrospiria > Nitrospirales > Nitrospiraceae > Palsa-1315. The sequence goes on along the minus strand of CAMDRK010000253.1, from coordinate 3,777 downwards.
CTGGAAACACAAGCCCCGACGGGCGCGGAGTTTGCTCCAGGCTGGAATTATACGATACAGGTAGGGTACCGCATGTTATTCGATGTGTTCAGATAATCCCAGAGAACAGACCTTGCTTGATCTACCAAGAAACCCTGATCCCGGTTTTACTCCCGGTTCTACTCCCGATTTAGGTCCCGGTTCAGAATCTTACCCAATCGCAATTGGTCATACCAAGAATGATCGAACCTCTTGATTTTACTCCTTAGGCGTCGCAATCTGTCGCGCTGGATCGTCACTGGTCGTCGAGTCGTCGGACGCGCTGCAAAACTGCGATGCAGCGGTTCGACCCCGCTCGGCGCCTCCACACCGCACTTCGTGCGTGGTCTGTTTGGTTCATCTGGTCTATCTGGTTTGTTTGGTTCATCGGGTTGGTCTGGTTCAACCAAATAAACAAGATAAACGAAACAAACAAAATAACGATCTTCTTATGCTGGCGGAAGTCCTTCTGGAATTCCTTCAGGCGCGATTGGTCAATCGCGCGGCTTCAAGTCAGTTCCAGTTTTCCTTCCGGGCCGCGCCTCGGTGGGGCCTTCCCTTTCTTCGGCAATGTCGCCGATGGGTCGGCAGGGGAGCGCGAGGTAGCCAATAACCCCACTTCCATCCCCGCACGATTGCTTGACCCCGCCGAGGGCCTCACAGATAATAGCCGAGGAAACTCTGATGATATTGGAGCATATGCTCACGCGAACGAAGGAAGGTGGACGATGCCGACTGCCGTCAAGATGGAAGTGAGCCCCGAAACGATTATCAGAGCAGTGAAGGGAATGAAGAAATCGGCGCGGCAAGCATTTATGGAGGATCTCATTGCCGCAACCTCTCCAGAATATCTTCAAAGCATTCGAGACGCTCGACGAGATTTCAAGACAGGAAAAGTAAAGTCTCACGGCGACGTGTTTGGCCGGTGAAGTACCAGCTGGTCTATACCCACCGCGCAGTCAGAGACCTCGATACGCTTGATCCGAGTGTGAAACAGCGTATCGGCAAGACCCTCCTTCGCTACGAACTCGATCCTCTCCCGCATGCCGAACCCCTCAAGCAATCGGAGTTAGGTTCATACCGATTTCGTATCGGCGACTATCGTGTCGTGTTTGATCTTGAAGGGGATCAGATCGTCATTCTGTGCGTGGGGCACCGAAGAGAAATCTACAGACGATAGAGCAAGTCTTCAGTCGTCCGACCCCTGTGGTATCCTGCCCTCCCCTGCCGGCCATTGGCTCCCTGCCTCTCGGAGCGACCCTTCCGGGCATGTCCCGGCGGAAGTCCTTCTGGAATTCCCTCAGCCGCGATCATTCGATCGCGGAGCTTCGGTCAGTTCCAGCTTTCCTTCCGGGCCGTGCCTCGGTGGGGCCCCGCTCCTTCGGCAAGGTCGCCGATGGCCGGCAGGGGAGTGCAAAGTCAAGCAATGACCCCATCTTTTGCCATCTCGTGGCACCGTGAGGCATTCCTCAGGCGATATGAGCGGTTTGGATCTTGTGATTGGAGACGCTGCAGATTTTCTCATTCAAGACAGTATAGGCAGACGCACAGGCTTCGATAGCACGAACCGTCAGGCGGTGAATGAGATCCCTCAATCCGCCCATTTTCTTGATGCAATTGCAGATGCCGAAACAGGAAGTCTCGCGGAAGGCATTACACATTCGGCCCAAATCTTTCACCCAGGAAGTGGAACCTATACCGTCATTATGACGGGAGTTAAGACAGGGTTGTATACACTCGCAATAAGAGCCTTCTCCCAAGATGGAAGCGCACAACCTCTGGTTACAGTACAAGGAATTGCTGGAGTGGATTCAGTCTCTCAATTCGAAGTTCGTTTTAACCCTGCTCCTGGGGCGACCCCACAGGCAGAAAGAGTTGCCACCTTTTCAAGCACCCTTGGCGACATCGATAATGCCTTGCAATTAGAGTTGATTAAGAACCAAGGAGTTTCAAACTCCTTATCGACGAAGATCAAGCGAGCGCTAGCGGCTTTATCCAATGGGAACAAGCAAGCCAGCCGGGACATTCTCGGAGCATTCTTGAATGAAGTTGCGGCTGCAGGCAGGAACAAACATATCACGGCGCTTATTGCGGAAGTACTTACTCAAGATGCGCAGTCATTGTCTGCTCAAACACAGTAAAGAACCCCACTCTGCCGGCAGGGCATTAAAAGGCGATTTTCCATGATAATGAGATGCCGATGTGGCTGGGGAAGAAAAACAGGGACATTCTCCATTGTCTAGGCGGCCTAAAGACCTGATGATGGGTTGGCGTGAGGGACACGCTGTTGAGACTCGACGCGAGCCTACGACCGTTCGGCCGTCCGAAGAACGGGTGGAAATGTAGAATGTCCCCGTTCCATGCGCGTCAGGCCGAGTTGATCCATTCTGAACTTTATCGCTTCGACCGGGTCCGGAGGACATATGGCATGGTGCTTAGCTTCGTAGTCCTCCACAAGAGTGGTTAACACGTCCAACTCGTCCCCGTTCTTGGTGCCCGGCTTGGCGTCCATCAATCGCTCGATTCGTCGGAGTGCGCGATCGTAGTCGCGCGTGGTTTTGATAGGGGCAATGTTCATCGCGCCTCCGGACTTTTAGATGGTCGTGACGTCGATGGTGTCGTACTGTGCATGCGTGCCAACGCGGGAAGAAAAGTGGGACATTCAAGGTTTGGCGAAGAAAAGAGGGACATTCTACATTTTCAGGCGGCCTAAAGACCTGATGATGGTTGGCATGAGGGATACGCTGTTGAGACTCGACGCGAGCCTACGACCGGTCGGCTGTCCGAAGAAACGGGTGGAAATGTAGAATGTCCCCGTTCTCGTTCCCCCTGAGTATTGACGTATTGAGGATGGACCTCGTTCTCGCGTGGGCGAAAAAAAACAGGGACATTCGGCATTCCTGCTGATGGTGCGAAGAGGCTGCGAGGTTTCTAGGGCAATCACTACTGGTGCAACCCATTGAACGTGGCGAAGTGTTAGGGCGACAGGCTTGTAGGCGGCCTGTCGCCCTTCTATATTTTTTTATTAGCTGAAGACTTGCTGGCAGGGGTGGTATGGCCCTGCAGCGCAATTCGCCGGAGGAACGGGTACCCATCAAGACTTTGCCAAGCTTGATGCCGGATGCGAGTTTATAGGAATTCGAATTCCACCTCAGCAGATCTGACGCGTTCTACGCTGCGCGGCGTTTTGCTGTGCGGCTGCTTGGCCGCTGTGTTGATGTGCGAGACCGACCACGGGGTACTTCGGCGTGCAACTTCAGCCCCAGCGCTCCGATGACCTTGAGGATGGTGTCGAAGTCAGGACTTCGTTCGCCGGAGAGCGCCTTATACAGGCTTTCGCGAGAGAGACCGGCATCCTTCGCAACCTGGGCCATGCCCTTGGCGCGGGCAATATCGCCCAATGCCTTGGCGATACACGTGGCGTCGCCATCTGCTTCCTCCAGGCACGCCTCTAAATACGCCGCCATTTCTTCCGGAGTGCGAAGGTGCTCGGCAACGTCGTAACGAGTGGTCGTTGTTTTGCTCATCATCCGCTCCTATAGATTGCGTGCGAGGCGCAAGGCAGTTTGGCCTCTGCGCTTGGTGCTAGGCAGCTGTCCCTACGAGGCCTTCTAGTGTACTGATCCATATATAGCTTTACTTATTATAACGTAAGTGTATACTCCTCACTCAGAGGAGGACCGGACCATGCGCATCGCCCCTTCCCTTCAGGTCACAGAGCCCGAACGCCAACAACTGGAGCAGTGGGCGCGTGGCCGG
>CAMDRK010000252.1 GCA_945906715.1 Nitrospira lenta | reverse complement strand
AGCCAACCAGACAGACGAACCGGGCGCGTTGCGCGAGCACAGGAGACCATCTAGCCTGCCCTCATCCGCACCTCCCACAACTTCGTATAGACGGACCCGGTCGGCTTCAACTCACTCTTCATCAGCACGGCGACTCCACCGCCAGCGGTAAGTCCTTGCAAGGCGCTACGCCATTGGCGTATGATCCTTCATGCATTTTGTCGAAACTCCGGTCTTTACGTCGGCGCTTCGTCACCATCTCGACGATGATACATATCGGGCACTCCAGTGGGCGCTCGCCCTCCGTCCTGCACAAGGCCCGATCATCCCGGGCGGGGGTGGACTACGGAAACTACGATGGTCGGCGCAGGGACGAGGAAAGCGAGGCGGTATTCGCCTGATCTACTACTGGGATCCGCCGAGCCAGACGGTCTATATGCTTTATCTCTATGCCAAGAATGAGCAAGGCGACCTGACGTCATCTCAGACGAAGGCTCTCGCGCGGCTCGTTCGGGAGGAATTTACATGAAAGATGCCGCATTCCAAGAACTGCTCACGAGTATCCGCCAGGCTGGGCGGATTCGCCGTGGCACGCTCAAACCAGCGCGAGTCATGACCTTTCGACCAGCCGATGTAAAGGCCATCCGCGATGCACTCAAGGCGTCGCAGACAGAGTTTGCCCTGATGATCGGCGTGAGTGTGGCGACGCTGCGCAACTGGGAACAGGGACGTAGGACACCGGATGGCCCTGCCCTTGCGCTCTTGCGCGTTGCCGCTCGGAATCCACGAGCAGTCGCCGAAGCGCTCCACCGTGAACCTCGCAAAGGCGCAGCCTGATAACTCTTACCCCTCCTCTCCGTTCACAAGAATAGTGGGTGGCGCCGACCTGGGAGCAATCGTCTTCTAATTCTTGTTACCTCTCTCTTGGGGGGAGGCGGCCAAGGTTGTCCTCGACTGCGCGCATCGGACGAATGCTGGTTCATTTGGTCTATCTGGTCTATTCGGTCTGTCTTGTCTATCTGGTCGGAGAGATCTGTGCTGTGTTTCTAGTCAACTGATCGTATGGGCAAGACCCACCGGACAGACCAGATAGACAAGACAGACCGAATAGACCAGATAGACCGGACAGACGAGACAGACCAGCCAACCAGACAGACGAACCGGGCGCGTTGCGCGAGCACAGGAGACCATCTAGCCTGCCCTCATCCGCACCTCCCACAACTTCGTATAGACGGACCCGGTCGGCTTCAACTCACTCTTCATCAGCACGACCGACACCACCGCCAGTGAACCCAATGAAAGCGGGCTATCCAGGACACCGCCCTTTGCCAATGCAGCACCAACCTGCCGTTCTCCTGTTTTGATTCGTGCCAACGTCAGATGTGGACTGAACGGTTTTGCCTCACGGAGAAAGCCCAAACCCTCACAAGCCTGTTCGATCGCATCATGGATCTCCGCAATTCGCTTCGCCTCCGCTCCCTTCTCCCAATGCTCCGGCGGCCCGACCCACAACACGCGTGGACTGTGCGGACGAGGAAAGGCGCCGAGTCGTTCAAGCAGCACATTCACCGCTGTTCTATTTCCAATCGCCTGTTCAATCGCGCGGTGTAGCGGATCTATCACCTGCTCATCCATGTCGCCAAGAAACTTGATCGTGAGATGAATCTTGGCCGGCTGCACCCAGGAAATGCGGGTGTCGCGTTTCAGCTCCGGCTCAATCCTCTGCTTCAACTCCTGTTGGACAAGGGCAAGCTCGGCCCGCAGTTCTTGCGACAGTTCGACGGCAAGAAAGGCCCGGATCATTTCGACGCTCGATCGAGCAACCAGCGGCGAAGGACATCCAATGCGGCTTGTGACGATCGCTGCTTGATGATATTCCGGTCGCCGTGAAACCGGAACTCCCGTGCGATCGGCCGCCCGGTTCCATCATCCAGCCCGACATAGACCAGCCCGACCGGCTTGGCCTCGGTCCCGCCGCCCGGCCCGGCAATGCCTGTGGCGCTGAGTCCTACCGATACGCTGGCTCGCTCACGAATACCGCAAGCCATCGCCGCTGCAACCTCCTTGCTCACCGCGCCTCGCAGGGCAATGAGATCCGCCGGCACGCCCAACATCTCCGTCTTTGCCCGATTGCTGTAGCAAATGGCGCCCCGATCCACATAGGCAGATGAGCCGGCCACCTGCGTGAGCCGATGGCCAATCAATCCTCCGGTGCAGGATTCCGCGACCGCCAGCATGAGTCCCTGTTTGGCAAGTTCCCGCCCGACGACTTCTTCCATCGTGTCTCGTCCTTCGGCAAAGAGCCATTCACCGAGTCGTGAGCGGACCTCGTTCGCCAGCTTCTGCAACAGATCATGCTGCTTGTCAGGGGTAGATTGGTTCCCCTTCGTCGTCAGCGAAACCAGCACGCCCATGGGCGATGCGAGCATTCCCAGGTCGACCGGCGCTCCTTTTGGAATGAGCCCTTGTAACTTGGCATCGACATCCGCCTCCGGCAGACCGAACGTATGGAACACCTGACGAACGATCGGCACGCGTGAAGACAAGCCTGACGATTCATGCGCTGCGCGCAGCAGTGGCAGGACAGCCTGCCGCATCATCTCTTCCATTTCCCGTGGCACGCCGGGCAACGAAACGATCAGCGCCTTCTTCCAGGTCAGGCAAAACCCCGGCGCAGAGCCGACCGGATTCTTCAGGACAATGGCGCCGGATGGAATCAGCGCTTGGCGCAACTGCGCGGCGTTCGGTATGCGGCCCCACTGCGCGAGCCGAGCCGTCAGACCTTCCAACGCATCCTTGCGACGACCGAGCCTCTGTCCGGTCGCAGAAGCCACCGCCTCCCTCGTGCAATCGTCCACGGTGGGGCCGAGTCCGCCGGTCATGACGATGACCTGGGCTCGCTTTACGGCCATGTGAATAGCCGCGACGATATCCTGCCGCTCATCGCCGACGACCGATTTGAATCGAACGGCAATTCCAAGCTTGCCGAGTTCCTCGGCAAGGAAGAGAGAATTGGTATCGGATCGGCCCCCGATCAACAGCTCGGTGCCAATCGCAATAGTTTCTGCATCAAACTGGTTCATCTGGTCTGTCTGGTCTGTTCGGTCGGTCTGGTCTGTTCGGTCTGTCTGGTCTGTTCGGTCTATTTGGTCTGTCTCGTGCGTTAGGATGAATGAAACTAAATCAGATGAACCAGATAGACCGGACAGACGAGACAGACAAGATAGACCAGCCAACGATCTTCTACCGGATCTCGGAAAAATCCATACTGAAACTTGACTCTCCCCCGCTCGCCGGAAACACTGTGATAGTCGTTTGGGCCTTTGGATCGAAATCGGCATAGTTGAACGACGCGATGACCTTCGCCTTGAACTTGGGACTCTCCGGCCAAACGACGCTCTGCTCGGCTTGCGCATCGAATCGCACCGTCACAGGCTTGATCGTTTTTCCGCCCTGATTGAGTACCATGTAACTATTCACCGCAAAGTCCGGCCTGTTGCCGAAGATGACGGTGTTGATGAGCATCGTTTTCCCTTCCAGCACTTGCGTCACATCGGTCTCACTCGGCTGTAGTCCCCGCCGGGCCATATGCGTGGCCATGACCGAGAGACCTCCGACTTTTGTGATCAAAAACCCCATAGATTGGACTTCGTCTGCCACGCCGAACCGCACATAAAAACTATCAGGAGACAGCCCCTTCTGCGCCGCTTCTTTCCCCTGATCGAGAGCGGTCCGAATCTGTTGCGCGGTAGGGTGCACATCGATAGCGTATGCTGGCACATGAAAGAGGCCACTCAACGCGGCAACGCACAGCAGCATGGTCCTTTGTTTAGCCCACATATTCTATCGAATGGTGAATGGTGAATGTTCTGAATGCATCAGATGTTCTTATAGAGCCAGTTGCAGCCGGTTCCGATAATTGAACATTCAACATTTATCCTTCCACATTCCCAATGCGCCCCGCATGCGCATGCCAGTATCAGATCACTCTTCCCCTGTCAACGAACCACCCCAAGCTCCTGGCGGTTGACAACAGCAAAGGCGGAGTGATAAAAAAATGAGCTGTTGTCCTGCTCGAACTATTCACGAATACTCGTGGATAATACGGATTTTCAAGACGTTATACGGAGGAGTTTCCATGTCGACCCCTGAACCAACCCCAGCGCCCCAAGCCCCGAAACGCCAATATGTAAACTTTGCCTTCTATAAAATCGACCCGGCCTGGCGACGCCTGCCTGAAAGTGAACGCACCAAAGGGAAGCAGGAATTTATCCGTGCGGTCGAAGAATATACCGGTAAGGTGCTCGTGGTGGCCTACTCCTCGGTCGGGATCCGGGGCGATTGCGACATCATGCTGTGGCGGATCAGCTACGACCTGGAACTCTTCCAGGACAT
>CAMDRK010000251.1 GCA_945906715.1 Nitrospira lenta | reverse complement strand
TCCCCTTTTCACGATCGGACAAACCTGAAAACGATAGTTGCCAGAGAAGATGATCTTCTAAGGAGGTTGCCTTCGCCATGGTTTGTTCATAGGAAGGAAACTCATCCTGAGAGGACGACTGAGACTCGGACCCGCCAATCCGCCGGTCGCTTCCAAAATACTCTTCCCAACCAGCTGCTGAGACCTCATCCGGTGTATCCCGTTCTTCGGGAGTCGACTCCTCCGCATTCGACGGCTCACTATCCGCTGAGGCCGCCGCATCTTCCGCCTTCTCCTCTGCGCTTGTGGCTTCGCTGTCCTCCGCTTCAGTAGGGAGGTCTTCCAAAAGCGGATTCTCCATCAAATGCTGCGTGAGACTCTGCTGGAGTTCAAGCCGCGACAATTGCAGCAGCTTAATTGCCTGCTGCAATTGGGGAGTCATGATCAGCTTTTGACTCAGTCGAAGGTCGAGTCTGAGTTTCATACGCGACGATCCTTACGCATCATAGCTTGAACCGTTCCCCCAGATAGACCGCTCGGGCCGTTTCGCTCTTGACGATGGACTCAGGAGACCCGGCCTCCAGAATCAACCCTTCGTTGATGATGTAGGCCCGATCTGTGATTGACAGCGTCTCCTGGACATTGTGGTCGGTAATCAGAATGCCGATTCCCTTTTCTTTCAATCGGATAATAATCTGTTGTATGTCAGCGACGGCAATCGGGTCGATCCCTGCAAAGGGTTCATCCAGCAACATGAATGATGGGCTCGTCGCAAGCGCCCTCGTAATTTCCAGCCGCCGGCGTTCCCCACCAGACAATGCATAGGCCATGCTCGCTCGAATATGGCTCAGGTCCAGTTCCTTGAGAAGAGCATCGACCCGGTCACGACGTTCTGACCGAGAGTAGTCCAGCATCTCAAGAATTGCCAGAATATTGTCTTCAACCGACAAGCGTCGAAACACAGATGACTCTTGCGGCAAATAGCCGATTCCCTTCCGCGCCCGTCGGTACATTGGGAGATCCGTGATCACCTCTTCACCGAGCGAGATCGCCCCTTCATCAGGCTGGCACAGACCGACGATCATGTCGAAGATGGTGGTCTTTCCTGCCCCATTGGGTCCCAACACACCCACGACCTCTCCGGCGTGGACTTCGATCGAGACGCCTTTCACCACTTTGCGCGCGCGAAAACTTTTCACCAATCCCGTCGCGCATAAACCAATCCCTTCTGCCCTGCTCACTGTATCGCCGGCCGACAGCGCATTCCCTTGAACCGGTACGGTCACTTGATCGCCCCCCCATCCGGCTCAATCCGAACATGCGAGCCTCCCTCCACCACACTCCGGTCCTCTGCCAAAAACATCGTGATTTGCTTGCCGCTGACCCTTGTTCCCTTATCCCAGGCCACCGGATCACCCGTGAGTACGATCTTATCCCCATCATGGTAGTAGATAGCTTTTTCACAGGTCGCATTCCCCGAATCCTTTTCGATTTTCACTCGCCCGGTCGCTTCGATTCGATTAACCGAACGATTGGACACAGCCGGCACAGCATCTGGCCCTTTCGAAGGTACGGTGCCCTTGACGGCATCAGGCCCTTTCTGGCTATCAGTCGCGGACGGGTCTTCCACGCGAAACATCACCACCATGCGATCGGAATAGACAACCAAGGACCCGCGAGTCAGCACAACTGCCCCCTCAAATATCGCTTGGCTATCCTGATTTTTTACGGTCATCCTCTTGGCTGTAATGGTCGTGCTCACCGCTCGATCACCCGCACCCCTGGAAAGGGCTGCGTCAGCCGATTCGCTCAATGAAGCTATCCCAAGCGGGAATAAATTAAGAAGCAGGAACCAAATCCACATGTACATCCTCAAGTACTTCAAATTCCTCTCGGTCCAAATGTCCCAGCAACCCGCGCCCTGTCACCTCTAACCCATGCCCTACGATACGAACAGGATCCTCTGTACGAATCTCTCTTGTCTGATCAGTCCAAGCCAGATGGTTGGTATAAATCACGTATCCACTCTCAGTGCGAATCACGAGCGGCTCCAATCGGTTCACGAGCACAAAATTCTTCGTCTCCGTATCCAATGTCCCTTCATCTCCGGTTAACGTCAGATCTTTTCCCTGTTGGCCAAACAGTGTGATCGCGACGACTTGGAGCATCGCCCGCTTGTCCCGTTCAAAGAGCCGCGCCTCTTGCGCCTGTACTTGCCATTGAACCGTATCGCCCTTGGTTTGGGTGAATGTAAACTGGGAGATCGTGGCATCCGCTGCATCCATGGAGCCTGGCGCCGCCGCCGTCGGGGTGGGAACCATAGTCGAATTGGTCACGAGCAGATAGGCGAGGAAACAGGCCAACACCGCACTGAGCGCTAACAAACCTCTCCGTACCCAGCGTTGCCACACGTTGTCCCTGCTTCCTGTTTAGTAGCATGAAGAAGACTGGCACGATAGTAGCATGAGCTCAATATCAAGTAAACGTATGCCGCGACCACAGCATGGTCTACTGGACAGAGATGAGGTGTGGGAGATGGGAGAATCGTCTGAATAATAATGCGGCGCCGCGCCGCCGGCTACATCTCGCAGACAGGAGATCTAGCCGACGGCAGGAGTCGCAGGAGTTGAGGCAGCAGGCGCTTGTTTCGTCGCCGATGCAGCATCCGGCCTGGTGACGAGTTCAATCGCAACAAGCTTCGCCGCATCGCCGATCCGCCGCCTCGTCTTCACCATCCTGGTATAACCACCAGGACGGTCTTTAAATCGAACAGCGACGTCGCTGAATAATTTTGAGACGACATCTTTGCTGCGGATAAATGCAAGGGCTTGCCGCCGAGCCGGCAATGTTCCTTCCTTGCCGAGCGTGATCATCCGATCCGTAAATCCTCGAATTTCCTTCGCCTTGGCTTCCGTCGTCTCGATTCGTTCATGTTCGAGCAGCGACGTCACAAGACTTCGGAACAGAGCCCACCGATGTTTCGTCTTTCGTCCGAGCTGTCTACCATTTTTTCTGTGACGCACTGGTTCCCTCTTGTTTCGTTACTCGCTTTTTGGGCTACCGCTATTCTGTTGCACCGTATCCAGCTTTACCCCGAGCCCCAACCCCATTTCCGTCAAGATCTCTTTAATTTCGTTGAGCGATTTCTTGCCGAAATTCTTTGTCCGCAGCATCTCCCCTTCGGTCTTCTGGACTAAGTCGGCAATGGTCTTGATATTCGCATTCTTCAAACAGTTTGCGGCACGAACCGACAGTTCCAGCTCGTTGACGCTACGGAACAGATGCTTATTCACCTCACGTTGCGCCTCATCGCTCCCAAGATCAGCGCGCCCTTCGAGTCGCTCATCGGGATTGATAAAGATATCGATGTGATCGCGCAGGATGCCGGCCGCCGTGGACAAGGCATCGCGAGGCGAGATGGTCCCATCTGTCAAGATTTCCAAGGTCAATTTATCATAATCGGTCATGCGACCGACACGGGCATTCTCTACATGAAAGTTCACTCGTTTAATGGGTGAAAATACCGAATCGATCGCGATCACACCGATCGGCAACCCTTCTTCCTTGTTTCGCTCGGCTGGCACATAGCCCCGCCCATGATTGACCGTCATTTCCATATCGAATGTGGCATCCTTGTCCAATGTCGCAATATGGAGATTCGGGGTCAATATAGTCACATCCGCATCATGAATAATATCGGACCCCTTTGCTTCACCGGGTCCCTTCTTCCTAAGACGCAGCGTCTTTGGCTTATCGGTATGTACCGCAAGCCGCAGTCCTTTGACATTCAAAATAATGGAGGTCACATCCTCCGTGATGCCGGGAATCGTGGAGAACTCGTGCAGAACTCCTTCGATCTTCACCGTCGTCACTGCCGCACCTGTGAGTGACGACAATAGTACGCGCCGTAACGCGTTGCCGACCGTGGTCCCAAATCCACGTTCATAGGCCTCTGTGGTAAATCTGCCGTAGGTTTGGGAATGCGTATCGTTGTCGACTTCCACCCGCAGCGGGATCTGAAAGTCTTTCATTGCTTTAATCATGACTCCCCCTTGATCTCATCGAGTAGCCAGCCACTGAACGGCGTCCGTTCGCCGCAGAGACCGACCCCCTTGCCCAATTCCGCATCTACCTGGAATACAACTCCACAACCATTTGCTCATTGACCGGCAGCGAAATCTGGTCTTTCGACGGCAGTGTTCGTACCACGCCTTTAAACGCCGTCTTGTCCAACTCCAACCACTCCGGAATGCCTCGTCCATCGACAGACTCTAACGCGGCCTGGATCGAGATCAATGTGCGGCTTCGCTCCCGGACGCTGATGATATCGCCCGCCTTGACCTGCGCGCCAGGCACATTGATTTTTCGGCCATTCATGGTCAGATGCCCGTGGCTAACCAGCTGCCTGGC
>CAMDRK010000250.1 GCA_945906715.1 Nitrospira lenta | reverse complement strand
TGACCACCGGCGCTCCACAGGCCATCGCTTCCAACACAGGCATCCCAAACCCTTCGTACAATGAGGGGAAGACGAACAGATCGGTGGAGGAATATAACAACTGCAGATCGTTCGTGGACAACCGTCCCGGGCAGAGCACTTTTTCCGATAAGCTGCGCGTTCGAGCCGTTTTCTCATAGTCCCCGAACGGATGGCTAGGCGAGCCGACAAGGACCAACATTCTCGGCCCCAGTTTCTTTCGCACCTTCTCCGCTGCTTCAAGAAATGTCTGGTGATTCTTGCGCGGGTCTGCCCCTCCAATAAATAAGACATAATGCTCCGCCTTCAGACCGATCCGTTTCCGCAACTCCGCCATTGCCTGATCATCCTGACGTGGCATGAAATCCTCCGACACTCCGTTGGGAATGACCACGATGTGTTCACGCTTCAAGCCATACAGCTCCACCAATTCTCTGGCGGAAAACTCGGACACCGTGATGGCTTTCCTGGCTCGTAACGCAGTCTGTCTCGTCTTGAACGACGAGGGCCATTGGCCCAACATCTTCTTCGAGTACTCGGGATGGCGATCCAGCCAGAGATCGTGAATGGTTACGAGCCCGCCATAGCGCCCGACGGTTTGCATTTTGAAGTTGGTCCCATGGTAGAGATCCAACTGATCGGACGAGCCCCGTTTCCCCATCCCCCATCGGCTCGAGTTCACCCACTGAAGCCGCTCAACGCCCGGCCACGCCGTCACTGAGTCAGGCTGCTCAGCACCCGGTTTGGCATAGGCCAGAAAATCGATTCCATCTTGCCGGGCCAGCATCGTACGGAGCAGATGGTAGCTATGCCACCCCACCCCTCCCAAGTCGCCCACCATCGGATTGGCGTCGAAACCGATTCTCATCCTCTTCTGGTTTGTCTGGTTCATTTGGTTTATCTGGTTTATCTGGTTTGTTTAGTTTATCTGGTTATCTTGTTATCCGGTTTAACCAAACAAACGATCTTCATCTTGCTAGTATCTCACCATACAGCTGTTCCACCTGCGCAACAGACGCATCGAGACTAAAGTGCTCATGCGCACGCGCAGTCCCGCTACGGCCCATCTGCTCTCGCCGGGCCTTGTCTTTCAGGAGCAAGACCACAGTTGCGGCCAATGATTCGACATCTCCAGGAGGAACAAGCAAGCCCGTCTCTCCCTGCGCCACGACTTCGGGAAGCCCCCCTGTCGTGGTCGCCACCACAGCTTTCCCCATGGCCATTGCTTCGACCACCGCAATTCCAAACCCTTCCATGAGTGCCGGGTGCACATACAGATCGAGCGCAGCCAAGAATGGCTGAACCGGGTCCTGAAAGCCGACAATGTGCACGCGATCGGCAATCTTCAACTCGCTCGCGAGCCCTTTCAATCGATCGGCATAGCCATGATCGTCACTGCCCACAATCACGTAATGCGCCAAGGGTACCGCACGGACGATAGCCGGGAGGGCCCGAAGCATGACCTCATAGCCTTTTCGTGGAAACAGATTGGCGACGGTGCCTAAGAGGACAGCTTCTTTCGGGAGCCCGATCATCAGACGAATCTCCTGACCATCGTGAGTGAGCCGTCTCTCGGAAAGATCGATACCGCTGTAGAGGGTCCGGACCTTGCTCGCCGACACACCGCCGGCAATCAGCGACTGTTCAATCTGCTGTGAGATCGCGATGACAGCCTCTACACGGTCAAGCTGATAGCGTCGTACTTTTGCCGGCTCGATTTCCTGTCTCACATGGGCCACGATCGGTACAGGATTGGACGAACGGCTCGCGATCGCCCTCACAGTATGGGGCACCCACCAGATGTCGTTCACATGAATCAGTGCTGGAGCGAGTTGACTCACAAGCGCCTCTAGCCGCCCGATCGCCGATCGGCGCTGAAGAGCTGCAAGGGGTTTTCTCCATGGGGGAAGGCTCAGCGCATGAGTGGGAACGGCGATCGCGTGAATCTGCTCTCGGAATGGACCTGCCCCTGGGCAGACCACGTGCGGCTCCCACTTCTGTCGATCGAGCGTCCTCAGTAATGCGATCAGATCGCGCTCCGCCCCGCCGATGGCTTCAATCCCATGCACGTACAAAATTCGCGTACCCACTACTTGGCGTCCGGGTGAGAGGCGGCCGGCCTCGTTGCATCCCACAGCTTGGCATATTTCACAAAGGTGTACATGCTGGCGAATACACAGACAATGAGTCCGCGCACTCCATCGCCATACCCCTGTTTCAATACATAGGTTTTGACCAAGACCACCAGGGGACGGAAGACCAGGTCAGTCCAGCCAACCGTCCGAACCCTCTTAGCCTTCTCCTGTGCCGCCAGCGTGGTATAGAGCCCGAACTTCTTGAAGTGATCCTTGATGCGCCGCTCCGTGTAATGATCGAGATGCCCGGCCAATGTACCGATTTCGCCATCGACGATGAGATTTTCATGCACGGCGACATCGTTATACTGAGCGAGCCCCCGTCGAAACAGGCGTACTTGATAATCGGGGTAGACCCCGCCCCCTCGCACCCAGGCTCCATAGAAAAAATTCCGCCTGGGAATTCGGTAGGCCACGGGAGCGCCGGGTCTCCACTGCTCTAGACAAGTCCGCACTTCTTTACGAAGTTCCTCGGTGACTCGTTCGTCGGCATCGAGGATCAAAATCCAGTCAGCCGCGGTCTGTGCCATCCCGAAATTCTTCTGCAGGCCGAAGCCGGGCCAGGGACGTACAAAAGCTTTCGCCCCGGAAGCACGGGCCAACTCCACAGTCTTGTCACAGCTTTCCGCATCCACGACGATCGACTCATCAGCCCACTGCACCGACTTCAGGCAATCGACAATATTCGATTCCTCATTCTTCGTGATGACCACGCTTGCTATTGATGGTCTACCGACTGGCTCCGTCACAAACCTGACCTCCGCGACAAGAAGAATTCTACTGACTAACCACCACAATCACCCTCTTGCACACCGACGCTGAATGCCTGAATGCTTTGTTCCTCGCCCATCAGCCCCGCTGAGTATCCAGAACATCCTGATACACCTGTTCCAATTCTTTTGTAAGCCGCGATGCCTCGAACTGCTCACGGGCTTTCTCACGACTCCGCTTCCCGAATGTTTCCCGCAGTTCTCGGTTTTTCAACAATTCAATCACCGCACCGGCATACTGCCACCGAAATCGGCAGACAAACCCGGTGACCTTGTGTTCAACCAGTTCAGCCTGCGCGTTCGATTTCCCCCGCTGAGGTGTGCTTAACGTGACAACCGGGATGCCATTCGACATTGCTTCAGCGATCACACAACCAAAGGTCTCCCCAATGCGAGCTCCATGAATGAATACATCGACTTGGCGATAGAAACTGCCCACGTCAAGAGATGGCTCCAGAAGCTTCACTTGTCCGGTAAAGCCCAATTTCTCTAGCCGCGCCTTCACCCGGTCGGTGGCTCCCTGAATGACGCAAGCAACTCCTGGCACTTTCCGAAAGATCTTCGGCAAGCTATTCACGCAGACATCATGCCACTTCTGATCATCTGCCCGGCTGCATCGGCCGATTGTGTTCCCGAAACTACTTGGACCGCCTGAGTACTCGTCGAAGTCTACGGGGTTATAGATCGCTTCATAGCGCACGCCGGGCCGCTGTCGATTTCGACTCACATACCGACCCCACGAGAATTTGGAGACGAACACATGCCCGTCAATCAAGTCATCCTGAACATGATCGAATGCTTCGAAGACATTCGTTTCAACAATGCGTGGCCACCCATGCTGCTTCTCCGGAAGAGTCCCTGGCTCGGAGTTTCCTGCCCGATGAACATGATAGATATCGATCTTGAGTTCACGGACCAATGCGGTGAGATCGGCAGGCTTGACGATCACTGGGACGCCAATGTCCTCTAACGCCTGTACGCGAATCCCTCCCGTTTGCAACCCACAGGCATAGACTTCAAAGCGGGAGCGATCAAGGTACTTCGAGAAGACTTGGAGGGTTTTCTCAGTACCCCCAATGCCCAATTGATTGCACGCTTGGAGCACACGGATTTTCTTCATCTGGCGAGATTCCCCTTCCCGAATTCCATACGGCTCAT
Organism: Nitrospira lenta; assembly: GCA_945906715.1. Lineage (GTDB taxonomy): Bacteria > Nitrospirota > Nitrospiria > Nitrospirales > Nitrospiraceae > Palsa-1315. The sequence goes on along the minus strand of CAMDRK010000250.1, from coordinate 322 downwards.
GCAGTCCACAACCTCTAACGGCTAACGGCTAACCGCCAGCCTTTGACTCTAATGACGATTCCCACAATTTTGCATACTTCATGAACGTGTAATAGGCATAGAGTCCGGAGAGAATCAAGCCCGGCATGCCGTCGAGGAAGCCAGCCCGCTGCACATACATCTTCAGAAATGCCCCGAGCGGATGGGTGATCAGTTGATGGAATGAGAACCGCCTGCCCTGTTCCGCCATGCGACGGGCCATCAAATCAGAATAGCGCCCCTGTTTTGCCATGTAGTGATCGATGCTTCGAAAGGGATACTGCAGGGCGGGACTCTTGAGATG
>CAMDRK010000249.1 GCA_945906715.1 Nitrospira lenta | reverse complement strand
ACCTGCTCCACATTCACGCGATCGATATGAGCCAGCATGTCGTCCAGCGACGTATGCCGTCCATAGGTGAGTTCGTCCTTCGCCAATTTGCTCATGCGGCTATGCGAACTCTCCAGGCTCAGCATCAAGCTGCCCTTCATTTGAGTCTTCGCCCGTTCAAGCTCAGCGCGTTCGACACCTTTGATCCCGATCTGTCGAATCTCCCGGCAGACAAGATCCACGACGCGATCCACCTCTTTCGGCCTTGTCGCCGCATACACCGTGATCATGCCGCCATCCGAATAACCGGACAGGAAGGAGTAAATCGAATAGGCGAGACCCCGCTTCTCTCGAACTTCCTGAAATAACCGTGAGCTGACACTGCCGCCCAATACGCTGTTGAGCGCATACAACGCATACCGATCCGGATGTCCTGCGACAATGCCTTTGAGCCCGAGACAGAGATGCACCTGCTCCAGCCGTTTTTTCTTCAGCAAGACACCGCCATGCACGTCAGGAGGACGGCGCCCCTTGATGGGGGCCGCCGTTGCAGCCCGGCCCTTGCCGAAATACCGCACAACCAGCCGGTCAAGTTTGGCCTGCTCAAAATTCCCGGCAATCGACACCACGGTCTGCCCCGGATCGTAGTACGTCTCGATATAGTTCAGCAGATCCCGGCGTCGCAGCCCTCTGATCGTCTTCTCTCGGCCTAGAATAGAACGACCGAGCGGGTGACGTCCCAGCACTTGACCCATGTGCAACTCTTGCACGAGATCTTCCGGATCGTCCTGGACCATGCGGATTTCTTCCAGGACGACCTGTTTTTCTTTTTCGATTTCTTTGGGTGCGAAACGGGAATGGTGGAAGAGGTCCGAGAGGAGTTCGAGCGCTCGCTCCAACTGCTGATCCAACACCTTCACGTAATAGGTCGTCGTCTCACGCGAGGTGAAAGCATTCATCTCTCCGCCGAGCGCGTCGATTTCGCGTGAAATTTCCGCGGAGGAACGATTGCGCGTCCCTTTGAAGAGCATGTGCTCGATGAAGTGGGAATAGCCGGCCTGAGACGGCTGCTCGTCCCGCGACCCGGCGTTGACCCAGACACCGACGGTGACCGACTTGAGCGTCGGCATCCGTTCGGTCACCACTCGCACTCCGTTGTCCAGGACGAGCTTGCGATACAAGGCGCTACCTGGCGGACGGATCCGGCGCACCGGCCCCGGCCGGAGCCGGCATGGCGTCTTTGCGACTGAGGCGGATCTTTCCTTGCCGATCCACTTCCAGAACTTTCACCAGGATTTGATCGCCTTCCTTCACCTCATCGGATACCGCCTGGACTCGATGGTGCGCCAACTGCGAGATATGCACCAGCCCATCGGTTCCCGGCAGAACCTCGACAAACGCCCCGAAGTCCATGATCTTCCGAACCGTGCCCATGTAGATCTTCCCAATTTCGACTTCTTCGGTAATCCGGCTGATCATTTCTTTGGCCTTCTCAGCCGAGGCTCCGTCGACCGACGCGATCGTCACGGTTCCGCTGTCGTCGACATTGATCTTGACTCCGCAATCCGCAATGATGCCACGGATCGTTTTACCGCCCGGACCGATGATCTCGCGGATCTTATCCTGCTTGACCTTCATCGTGAAAATCCGTGGCGCGTAGGCAGACAACGTGGTCCTTGGCGCTTGGAGCGCTTTTTCCATACAACCCAAAATGTGCAAGCGGCCGGCCTTGGCCTGCTCCAAAGCCTTCTGCATCAAGGCCGACGTAATACCGCCGATCTTGATGTCCATCTGTAGCGCGGTCACACCCTGCTTGGTGCCGCAGACCTTAAAGTCCATGTCACCCAGGTGATCCTCCAGCCCAAGAATATCGGAAAGGATCATGACCCGATCCCCTTCCTTGATCAGACCCATCGCGATCCCGGCAACGGCTTTGCTGACCGGCACGCCGGCATCCATCAACGCGAGGCTCCCGCCACAGACAGTCGCCATCGAAGAGGATCCGTTGGATTCGAGGATGTCGGACACGATACGGAGCGTGTAGGGGAAGGCTTCCTTGCTCGGAATCACCGGGGCCAACGCCCGTTCCGCCAAGGCGCCATGGCCGACTTCCCGGCGGCCAGGCGAGCGAAGCGGCCGCGCCTCGCCGACACTGAACGGCGGAAAATTGTAATGGAGCATGAACGTCCTCATGTACTCCCCTTCCAACGCATCGATCCGCTGCTCGTCGTCCGTGGTCCCTAACGTAACCACGGCCAAACTTTGAGTCTCGCCTCTGGTGAAAATCGCAGAACCATGTGTTCGTGGCAGCGCGCTGACTTCGCAGGTGATCGGACGAATATCAGCCGGACCTCGTCCATCTGCTCGCGACCCCTTCTCCAGGATCATATTCCGGACTTCCGTATATTCCAGCTCATGAAACACCAGCTTGACGTGCCGCTCCCGATTCGGATCGTCCGCGTTCTTGAGCTTTTGGACAGCATCGTTTTTGACCTCATCCAACCGCTCCTGCCTGGCCGCTTTGTTCGGGATCATGATGGCATCCCGAATCCCTTGCGCCACCAGCGTCTTCACTTGAGCCGCGAGCGCTGAATCAATCTGCTCCTTCGCCACCTTTCGCTTGGGTTTGCCGGCCGCGGCTTGCAGTTCGCGAATCTTGGCCACAATTTTCTTGATCTCGGCATGGGCCAGTTCGATTGCCTCGAGCATGATGGCTTCGGACAGTTCGTTCGCCCCTGCTTCGACCATCATCACCGCATCGGCCGTCCCAGCCACCACGAGTTGCAACTCGCTCTTCGCCACCGTTTCAAGATCCGGATTCACAACGAACTTGCCATCCAGCCGACCAATCCTCACGCCTGCGATAGGATTGTCGAAGGGAATATTCGAGACGGTCAGGGCAGCAGAGGAGGCGATAATGCCGAGGATGTCGGACGAACCGGTCTGGTCGGCCGAGAGGACTGAGGCAATGACCTGCGTTTCGAAGTAATAGCCTTCAGGAAAGAGCGGACGGAGCCCCCGGTCGATCTGCCGGCTGGTCAGCACGGCCTTTTCCGACGGACGCGCTTCCCGCTTAAAATACCCGCCGGGAATTTTCCCAGCTGCAAAGGATTTTTCCTGATAATCGACCGTGAGGGGAAGAAAATCGATGCCCGGCTTGGCAACCTGCGACGCAACGGCTGTCGCCAACACGACGGTGTCGCCGTACGAGGCCCAAATCGAGCCGTCCGCTTGCCGTGCGACACGGCCTGTCTCAAGCCGTAAGATGCGCCCGGCAACCTCTATTTCGACTGTGTGTACCATCTGAGTCTCCTCTGGTTAGGCCCCACAGATGCCCACGGAGATATGCTCACCTTGGAAAGTGCCGAGTTCTGAGTGCTGAGCTTTGAGTGTTTTCCGGACAACTCAGAACTCAACACTCTCAACTTAGAACTATTGCCGTGAGCGCATCTCAGTGTTCACCTGTGCGACTGACTACTGCCCGCTGTTGTGCCCCCTGGCGCAACAGTGAGATGGGATCCTACTTTCTGATGCCCAATCGCTCGATCACTGCACGATAGCGTGCATCGCTGACGCCACGAAGATAATCAAGCAAACGCCGCCGCCGCCCGACCAAGAGCAGCAGGCCACGCCGCGAGTGATGATCCTTCTTGTGGAGCTTGAAATGCTCCGTCAAATACGTGATCCGGTTGGTCAGCACCGCGATCTGGACTTCCGGCGAACCGGAATCCGTCTCATGCTGCCGGTACTGCTTAATCAACTCAGTTTTTGCTTCCTTGAGTAATGCCATGGGCTTCTTCCTTCCTGTTCCTTTCCTTCATCCGCAACAAAGTCTCATACGTCTTGATCGATCAACACCTTCTCAACTTTGAGGGCATCTCCAGAATTGTCCGGACATTTCCCGATTGCCACCAGGCATCCGCCTGTATCGTGGATGCGAACCGGCCGGTGTGGCCTGCGTTCGGCATCGGTTGCCCTCTCCCAACGAAGAATCTTGTCCGCAGGCACCGGAGCCCCGTGTCGCACGTGGTCGACTGTCCGGTCGTCCACTACCGCAATCCCCAATTGATCCAACGCACGATCCAGCGACAACAGATCATCCCCCAACCGACCGAGGGCATGACGGGTGACCACCTCATCGACCGTCAACGCGTGATCGATGGTCAAAGGACCCACCCGCCTTCGCTCCAGTGCCAACATATGGCCGCCGACCGCCAACACTGCTCCAATATCGGCACAGAGCGTCCGCACATAGGTTCCCTTAGAGCAGACGATGCGCAAGGTGACATCCCGCCCCTGGATCCCCTCGACCTCAAGGGTATGGATGACGATCGTTCGCGCATCCCGCGCAATCGTTTTGCCCGCCCGAGCGGACTTATACAGAGGCACGCCCCCGACCTTCACCGCCGAATACATCGGAGGCATTTGCTC
>CAMDRK010000248.1 GCA_945906715.1 Nitrospira lenta | reverse complement strand
CCCTGGGAAGCTGATGAGTACAGATCAACCGACTCGCCGTGTCATCGCGTTGGCGCCGATGCCGCCCGAGAAATCCGCCTACGCCTTGGCCCGCTATAGCCGCTCGCCCGACTCGATCGAGGACAGCCTTCGCTGGGTGCACGGACATTCTGCTGAAAAGTTCTGGGATCAGTTCTACTTCGACTACGGTCATGCGTCCATCGCCGATCTCGGCCATGTCATCATCTGTTTCGAGGACATTTCCGAACTCGCGGCCATTAGACTCGAAGACGAGCCTTTATGGGACGGCCAGGCGAAATCGAGCCGGTATCAGAACTTTGCCTCCGGCGGGTGGTACGTGCCCGATTCTATTCGAGGGTCGGAGACGGAAGGTACTTACCACGGCATTCTCCGCAGCCTCGCCGAGATCTATCGGCTCCTACACCAACCCTTGACCCAATTTATTTCCGAGCGTGAACCGCGTCCCGAATCGATGAAACCGGCCGATTACCAGCGGACGATCGCCGCGCGCGCATTCGATGTCACGCGATATCTCCTGCCCCTCGCTGCCAGGACGAACGTCGGGCAAGTTGTCAGTATCAGGACGCTGGAGAAGCAAATCACCAGACTGCTGTCGTCGCAGCTACCGGAACTGCGCATGATCGGAGACGAACTCAAGGACGCCTGCCAACGGTCGCCCGTGAATCTCTGGGGCGAACTGTGCGGTCAGCCCGGCGCGCAGGAGCCTCTCGCGCCGACGCTCGCTCGTCATGCCAAGCCGAACGATTATCAAGCCTCGGTCTACCAGGATCTCGCCAGATATGCGAAGGATGCGCTGCAGGGAACCGGACTAGATCAACCGGTTTCCTGGGGCAAGCCGGAGCCGGTGGATCTCATTGAGCCCCACGATCCGCTGGACGAAATTGTGGCCACGTTGCTGTACCGTGTCTCGCACGCGCCCTATCGGAACCTCCTCGCAGTCGTCCGTACCTGGACGGAGAAGCAAAAGCAGGAGGCCATCGACGTGGCGATGAGTAGACGTGGGCCCTACGACGAACTCATCAAAGAGTTCCGCAGCGGCTACGCCTTCACGTTCGACGTGCTGATGGACATCGGAGGCTGGCGCGACATGCACCGGCATCGGCGCTGCCAGCAGATTCAGCAGAACTTTACGACGCTGCACGGATATGAGATCCCGCCGCCGCTCGTGCAAGCGGGATTGGACCGGGAATATAGCCAGGCGATGGACGCCGTCCGGTTGGACATCGAGCAGCTGAAGAAAGCCAGCGCGGAAGGGTCGCTCTACGCGACGCCGTTCGGATTCAAAGTGCGGTGCCTCTTTAAGATGGACTATGCCGAAGCCGAGTATATCGCCAAACTCCGCTCCGGCGTGAAAGGCCACTGGTCGTATCGGACCATCGCCTGGTTGATGAAGCAGAAATTGGCGGCGCGCTATCCGTCGCTCGGGGACCGCATTCAGGCTACCTCACCGGACATCGAAGATACCCTCACCAGATAATCCGACAGACTCCGATGACCGACTACCAAGCTCAATGTGAAGCAAGGCTGTTGGAAGGCCAATGGGATCAGGCCCAGCAGGCGGCATTGGCCTGGTCGCGCCATCCTGCTACCGATACAGAGAGGAACCCGCGGCCTCATTTCGCCCTGAACGTGATTCATCTGCTCCGGGGAGAGTTTGCCGAAGCCTGGAGTACCCACGCGAAATGTTTGGAAGAACCGGAAGACATTGCCCAAGTCAAAGAGTGGATCGAAGGATTCGTCGCGCGACAGCCTGAACAGGCCAACGCCCATCTCGTGATGGGATTGTTCCTGGCTCAGTCAGGCCAATCAGAACAGTCGATCGCGTCCTACAAGAACGCGATCAAGCTCGCGCCGCAATCCGCCCATCCCCATTATTTTCTCGCCCAGATTCATGAGCGGGCCAACCACCTTGAAATGGCCATCAAGGAATACCGCGAAGCCGTCCGACTCGATCCTTCCCATGCGCCGGCGCGGACCAACCTCGGCGTGGCCTATCAAGAGCAGGGCCGGTTGGAGATGGCGATCCCGCAATATCGGGAAGTCATCAAACTGAAACCACACGACGCGAGCATCCACGCGAACCTCGCCTGTGCGCTTGCTGAGCAGGGAAAGCTCGAGCCGGCCTTGCAATCCTACAAGGAAGCGTTGCGCCTGAATCCCAAGGACGCAGCCGTGCATTTTTCGCTGGGAGATTTCTATGAAACCAGGGGCCGTCTGGACCTGGCGCAAAAAGAATATGGCGCGGCCCTTGTCGCCGATCCGAACTTCGGTCCTGCTCATTCCGCAATCGGCTGGCTTGAGCTGGCCAAGCAACACTTGCAAGCCGCCTACGAAGCATTCAACCGAGCTCTCAAGGCCAATGATCAAGACGCTCGGGCCTACCACGGCATCGCTGAATACTATTCCCAAAAAGGCAAGCGCGCGAGCGCTTTGGACAACTTTACCAAGGCGCTCAAGTACTACAAAGATCCAGAAAAGAAGAGCGCGATATTGAATCAGCTTTTCCAGGAAGGCCAGATGGCGGATTGAGGGTCCACGATCCCCACGTTCCTCGCTCGCTGAGCGCGCACACAAGACCCATCAAACCTCTACACCTCGGGCGGTGCTCACTCAATGCGCGCGGTAGAACGAAGGGATCGCGGACCCTCTTGATGTGTGGAATAAGAAGAGAGGGCACATGGGAAAATCCTCGCTGGGCACTCTCCGCGGCCTTGTTGAACGGCCTTTTTAAGCATCCTGCGGGATTGAGCAGCATTTCCCCTTGCGCGTAATCGAAGGGGGAGCCGCAGGCCCTCTGTTTATGGGCGAAGAAAGAACTCGAGGGTATTTCATCTTGAGGTATGAGATATGCCGCTGAGTATACTCGCCAGTTAAGCCAAAGCATGACAATTTGTCTCACGAAAGCTCAAATTGACGCTGCACTTCCAGCGGTTGCCAGGGGTCTCAAGAAGTATCTTTGGCTCCAAGAAAACCGAGATAAGAGCGACCTTCGGTCAAATCCTCTGTATAAGAGGCAATTCAATCACTTTTACAAGGTTCGCAGAGGAAAGGAATGGCAGGACCATTTTTATAGTTTGCTCGAAGCCAAGAAGGGAAAACGAGTTTGCTTCTCCGAGGTCCTCGATGCTCTGTACCAAGCAACAAATCGCTACGAAGCATCATTCGCGAGCAAACTTTTGGCAACCGTCGAACCATCCATGCCCGTCATAGACTCGATCGTATTTCACAATCTCAATCTCAGGCTTCCCACCACGAATTCAAAGGACAGGGCGGCACGCATTTGCCAGCTTCCCACCATGCTGCTCGCCTATTTCAACGAGTTTCTTTCGATGGAAAACGGAAAGTATCTAGTCCAGCGGTTTCGCGAAACGTATCCGGACGCAGATATCACCGAGGTCAAGATGCTCGATCTCGTGCTTTGGCAAACAAGGCCTAACCGCAGCGTCAACCCGACCGCTCACTAAGCGGATGGCAGCTCATGCTGGAGTTGTGAGCAGCGTACGGCGCAGCGCTTCTGAGCGTACCGCCTCATAAATTGATTATTGAGTAGGAGGAGTACTCCCCCCGCACTAATCGCACCCAGTAGTGCTCTGTTTCTTCCGACTGGCCGTACAATAGCATATTTGCTATAATTGCAATGATGAACTGGCGCGTTTCTTTCTACAGCGCGGAGCTTCAGGAGGAGATACTCGGACTTCCCGCGGGTTTTGTCGCCCGCTTCCTACGGTACGCTGAACGTATGGAGGTGTACGGCCCAGACCTTGGTATGCCACATACCCGTGCGATGGGCGATGGTTTGTTCGAGCTGAGACTCAAGGCTGCGGAAGGTATAACCAGGGTGTTCTACTGTACACAGGTTGGTTGTAGGGTGATCATGCTTCATCAGTTCATCAAGAAGTCCGAGAAGACTCCTCTAAACGAACTGAAGATTGCGCGGAACCGAATGAAAGAGGTGAAAGATGCGAAACAGTCTGAAAGGCTTTAAAGCCCGGGCGCTTGCTCGCCCGGATGTGCGTCACGAATATGAAGGACTCAGGGAGGAATTCGAGATTCTAGACGAGATACTCAGGGCGCGGGCCGAGGCAGGTGTCACTCAGGCTGAACTCGCGGCTAGAATAGGAACCACTCAATCTGCCGTAGCCCGTCTGGAAACTGCAATGGGAAAACATTCCCCGTCTATCGGAACTCTGAAGCGGTATGCCTCAGCGCTGGGGTATCGACTCCAAGTCCGCTTAGTGAAAGAACGGGGTCTCACCACTCCTGCACAGAAGACGAATGGTGTGCCAGTCGATGCCGATGTTTTACTGGAGAGAGCTCGATCCTTCCGGCGAACTCCCAAAGGCCCTCGGGTGACGGAGCGACGAATCAATTCGCTCAAAGGGAGACTCAAGAGCATGCCGAAGGCGAATG
>CAMDRK010000247.1 GCA_945906715.1 Nitrospira lenta | reverse complement strand
AATATTGGCTTGGCAGCACTTCTGCCTTAAATAAACCGGACACTACTGAATCTGACAAGATGCTGAAAAAGAGGGGATGGAGGCTGATGATCTTCTGTGCTCGCGCAACGCGCGGTCGCGGACTCCCCTCGTTGGACGCGCGCAGTGGAAGATCAATCAGCCCCCATCCCTGAGGAGAGAACGAGCGAGCTCGGAGGGATCATCTAGGATCGATGGTGTTTGTTCGACGCGCGCAGGCAAGGATCCCCCAGCCGCGGTGCAGGAGAAAGACCGACTTCCGCAAGGGAGAGGAAGGAAGACGATGGATGAGATGGAAGAGGGGAAGCAGAAGTTTTTGGAGGTGGTGAAGGGGACTGATGCTGCTGTGCAGGTGGTGATTCCTGTGACACCGTCTAATAGCATGTTTCTGATTTCCCTCACGAAGGGGCCGAATCGAAAATTCATGACGGTCTCGGAAGACGATATTATCGATATGCCCAACGAAGCTAGTATCTTGGCTAAGGTGACGAAAACTGTCAAAGATGCCATCGCCGGGCTGTGAAGACGTGAGGCGTGAAACGTTAGGCGTGAGGCGAGGTGATGCAAGGAACCATCAGCTCCTGGCACAGCGCCCCATGCTATTAGCCAGTGGCTATCGGCTCTCATGAAAAATATCCTTCCCGGCATCTGGCAATGGTCCTGGTTCTCTGAGGAGAAACAGCTCGATTTCAACGGGCTTTTCCTGACAGTCGGGGAACACAAGATTCTGATCGACCCTCCGCTGATGACAGGCGATGCGAGTTCCGTGATTCTTCGCAATGGTCCCGTCGATTACATCATCGTGACGAATCGCGACCATGCGCGCGAAGCGGCGAAGTATCAAACTGAGTTTCGTTGCCAGTTGCATGTGCCGGAGGCGGATGCAGCGCAGATGGATCTCAAACCGACCAAAACGTTCAAAGACGGAGAATTGCTTACGGGTGGGATCTGGGCGATTCAGCTGAAAGACCAGAAGTCTCCCGGTGAGTCGGCCTTGTTCATTCAGCAGGGGAAGGGCGTGCTGATTGTCGGGGATGCCTTGATCGGGAAGCCTGCCGGCTCCGTCAGTATGCTGCCTGCTGAAAAATATGCCGATGTGGAAAAGGCCCGAGAGGGACTGCGCCGTCTCCTCAAGTACAATTTCGATAGTCTGTTGGTCGGCGACGGCGCCTCGATCCTCACAGGCGCCAAGCAGGCCGTCGAACGATTGCTCCAGCCCTCATCATGACGCTACGAAACGGACTTTCCGAAGAACTTAATCGCCAAGGCAATGTGCATTTCTCACGCGGGCTCTATACCGACGCCTATGTTTGTTATTCCAAGGCGTTGGAATGTGACCGGTTGACCGGTGATCAACGGGCGCTGGCGTCCACGCTGGGAAATCTCGGAAACATTAGTGCAGTCAGCGGGCGCCGGGAGTCGGCTCAGACCTACTATCAAGAGGTGTTAGAACTCCAGAAGATTCTTGGGGATGAAAAGGGAATCGGGACGACGTTGGGTAATCTAGGGAATCTCAGAGCCGATGCGGGCGAATGGGGTCGCGCCAAGGCCTATTATCTTGAAGCGTTGGACCTCATGTGCAAGACCCACGACGAGGCGGGCAAGGCGGTGTTGTTTTCAGATCTTGGGTTGGTCGCGCGGGAGACGAGAGAGTTCGAGCAGGCGATTGGATACTATGAACAGTCGCTGGCCTTGATGCGGCGATTGGGGAATGAGGGCGGCGTAGCCGATGCCTGGCGTATGATCGGCCGGACGTTTTTACTCCAGCAGCGCTATGGTGATGCCATTGCCTGTTGCCAAACCAGCCAATCCATTGCCGAACGAGCGCGCGATGAGCTGAGGACGGGCGGTGCTCGGTACGTACTGGTTCAATGTTATGAGGAGACCGGCAAGCTGCATGAGGCCGCGGACCTCCTTGAACTGGTGGTCGATATGGATCGCAAATTTCAGCTGCCGAAACTGGAAGAGAACATCCAACGATTGGCGGCCCTGCGCGCCAGACTATCGGGTCAGGATGGAGCTGCTTCGCAGCAAAGGACACCTGTATGAGTGACGAAGCCTCGCCCGCGTGGAGTTCTCTCAGGGTCTCGCTGGCTCCCACATTTCCCCAACTGCAGGAATCGGAAGCCGGTGGTGCGTTGGCAATGGAGCTTGGCTCGGACGGCTGGCTGCTGGAGCTGACGCCGGACGGGCGGCTGCTTTGCCAGTACGGTATGGCGCTGGAGGATGTGATGGCATTGCTATCCGATGGAACGCCGGAGGATCTTGGCACCGACGAAATTGCGAAACAGGCCAAATACTACATCCAACCGGCGGTCTCAAAGTACCGTACGATTCTGCTGAAATCAGGCTTTTCTGAACAGACCGAGATGAACGATGACTACGTGGCCGCTCGCTTCGAACGGAACGTAGACCTGACAAATCCTACTGCTGTTCAGGATTTGATGCGCTGGTGCGTGAAGACAATCGGCGTCGCCCGATGAGCATGAGCATTACAACGTTCAATGACTTTCGCGATGCGATTACGGCATACCGGTTGCCGCGGGTTCTGATTGCCGCCATCGAACTGGACATCTTCACAGCCATCGGGACGGATCCCTGGACCATTCCTGATCTGGCTCGTGAGATGAAGATGAGTGAGCGGGGGCTGGCCATTCTCTGCCGGAATCTCGCAATGGCCGGTCTGCTGAAGAAACAGGGCGAGACCTATCGGAACAGCCGGTTGGGCGCCACCGCGTTGAACGCACAGCATCCTGCCTATCGGGGGGACTATCTCCGGCTGATCACGAGCCATTGGACTGATTGGGGACGCTTGCCGGAGTCGGTGAAGACGGGATTGCCGCTCGATCACGACAAGCCGGATGAGCCGGATTATCGTCGCCGGTTTACTTGGGCGATGCATCACCGAACCTTGGAAACGGCTCCGAAGATTGCGGCTCAAATCGATCTGCATGGCGCGCGGACCCTGCTCGATCTCGGCGGCGGTCCCGGCACCTATGCGATGGCCTTCCTCGCAAAAAATCCCATGCTCCGTGCCACGGTGTGTGACCGTCCCGCAGCCCTTGATGTGGCGAAGGAGATTGCGTCGACTCATAAGGCCGGTGCGAGGCTTTCCTATTTGCCGCTGGACCTGCTGACGGAAACTATTTCCGGTTCCTATGATGTTATCTGGTATTCGAACGTGCTCCACATCTATGCGCCGCAAGATAATCAGGCGCTGTTTCGGCGCGCGCTGGCTGCATTGAATCCCGGAGGTCGCCTCCTGATTCAAGATGCCTTTCTCCATGACCGAAAAGGTCTGTTCCCTAAAGAGGCGAGTCTCTTTGCCGTTTCGATGTTGCTGTTCACCGAGAGGGGCAATACCTATTCGGCAGCCGAGACGAGGGCCTGGTTGACGGAAGCCGGATTCGGACGGATCAAGGTCTTGCGGATGAAGAAGGGGACGGAGGACTGGGAGGACGGGATACTGGAAGCGCGGTCCCCTGGAGCGCATGAAAAAACGCTCGCCCGCCGAACAGGATCAGTGAAAAGTTCACGATCCCGCTCATCGCGCTGAATAGGAACAGGGTTCCAGTCTCGCCCTGTCCGCCCAGGATGGTTGTGACTGTGGATAGGTCTAAGGCCAGTCCCACCGTTCCATACATGACGCAAACCATGGCAGTCCAAGCCCATCCCATCCACACGAGGCCCGCGAGGGCGATAGGAAACGCGAGGAGATACAGCATCCATCCGACTCGACCTGCTTCCGTCGAAGTCGGTATGAGCTGAACGGTATTGGCGCCGATGAGGCAGAGTCCCGCAAGTAGACCGATAAGCGTCCAGCTATGTCGCATGGATAGGATGATAGCGTTGTTCTCCTGCGCACAGCAATAGCAGGATGCTGAAAAAGTCCGCCAGTCTGTCTTGTTCATTTGGTCTGTCTGGTCTATTCGGTCTGTTCGGTCTGTCTTGTATGTTTGGTTGGAAGAAGCTACCCAGATGAACCAGAGAGACCAGACAGACCAGAGAGACCAGACCTGCCTTCTGATCTACGACGGCCAATGTCGCCTCTGCGTTACCGCCAAGAAGGGTCTCGAGCAACTGGAAACTCATGCGGAGGCTACCCCGGTACGGATGGTTCCGTATCAGAGTGAAGAGGCCAAACAGGCCTTGGGGGAGAGTTATCTTCCAGGTCGTCCTAAGGTCGCCTTCCTGGTTCGCCCCAACGGAGAGATTGCCCGTGGGCTGGATGCCTTTTTAGCCCTCTTGCCTGGCATCAAGGGTGGGAGGGCCCTCTCAGTTCTTTTGAGTTTTCCACTAGTTAAGCCATTCGGCTATGTGCTGTATTGGTTTGTGGCCCGATATCGCTATTCCATCTTTGGCCAAGCCTCGCTAGCGGAAGTCTCCGAGAGCGCCAGTATCCCCAATCAAAAGACCTCGCCAAAATAACTGCGCGACGCGCACGATCTG
>CAMDRK010000246.1 GCA_945906715.1 Nitrospira lenta | reverse complement strand
GACTGGTTCGTCGGCGATGGCCAGAATGGAGACCAGGTCTCTCCCACAGGGGGTTCGCTCACGTTTCCGCCCACCACATAACGGCGCGTCAGCATCGAGGGGTCGCACGGCCAGGTTAGGTCAACCCGCTATCCTGACAAATGCCTCTGATCCAAGATGGACTTCGTCATCCTGATAGTCCGGCTCACCACTTGATAGCACCAAGACCTGCTCCTGTCGGGCCAGGCGATTCTGCTCGATCACGGAGTCGTAAACATAACCGCAATTCATACAACGCCAGCTGGTCGTCCACATGAATCCATGTGGTCCCCTTGCCCTCCACCATTTTTCTCGACCGCTAGCTATTTCTACGACCTATTCCTGCAGGAAGTCCCCCACCGATCGGGCCTCTTCTGGAAGAGGCTCGGCGACGGGACGCGTACGCGACCAATGAAGCGGACGCTATTGTTTCAAGGAGCTGAGCGGTGTTGTGCGACTTGGCGAGGCAGGCATATGCCCCCTCCAGCCGGACGAGTCGCGATACCCTCCCCGTCAGCATGCTCAAGTGCCACCACACGACTCTCCGGCCAGCGGTTACGGATTTCAGCCTAAATAAGCTTCCGGTCCCCAAGTATAGTGGGACAGAACAGTCACAGAGACCAGCCCGCCGCGAGGGGCGCACTGTGGGCCAGATCAATGAGACTAGGCCGACCTGCCAAGATGCTTGATCCGAACTGGTTCGCACCCACGGTCCCAGCCGCCCTCCTTGTCACACGCACAGACCACTTCCCGAGGCAGGCCTAGTGACCTCTCGCTAGGCGACCGCCAGTCTCTTCATGACCTGGGCTGCCCTGAATGTATCCATCACCAACTGTCAGGGGTGTTTCACCCGGATCATGGATAGTATGAGGGCAGCCTAGCGGAAGATTAATAGGCGTTACTCGGTGACCGGTTGTGATTTTACCTGCGATGGAGCTGGCGCAGCGGGGGAGCTCCCAGAGCCAGCACAATATGCTGTCTCAGCGTGGCGTCCGACTCGGAGTTAAACGCCTCGGGAAGGGATGATGTTTCAGGCCTGAGGGATGGCGACGCAATGCCCTACGTACACAGGTCCACAGTCAAGCTGCCTCCCATATCAGTTCTTCAAACCTGAGCTGTTTTGATCAGTTTGCCATCCCTCCAGAGGCGTAGGATGGAACTCATGATGTGTCATCAAGCCTCGCCGATTGATCACGCGAATAGAGTGAATGTTGCGACCGTCGGGAAAGAACCGATGGAAATTTAGTTGATGAATCACAGACTGCAACAAGGAGGTGCTTCCATGAACCCGATCCTATATCTAGGAGTTGCGTTAGTTTTCGTGTTGGGCTGCCAGGGCACGCCCACGGTAACAAGGACTGGGGACGTCAAAGACATCATCATTGGGGATGACCTGTCGTCAAGAGAAGTAGCGGTCAATACAGGCGATGAAGTTCGGTGGATCAACAAAAGGACCGCACCTGTGCGAATCGTCTTTCTCGACCCTGTGTCGGACAAGCAGTTGTCATGCAAGAATAATGTGGGTGGGTGGATGACACCCAGCGACACTGCCCAACTGGGCAAGAACGAAACCGCCAGCGCCTGTTTCCGAGATCCCGGCTTTTTCCGGTATATCGTCAGAATGGAATCGAGCTTGTCGACTGGCGATATCAACGTTCAGGGAGTCATCAAGGTTGGAGGACAGGGGGGCCAGGCCGCTGCTCAAACAAGTGATCAAAACAGTGGCCGAACCAGTGGTCAAACCAGTGATCGAACAAGTGATCAAAACAGTGGCCGAACCAGCGATCAAACCAGTGATAAAACAAGTAGTCCAAGAAGCTCAACGTCGACCACCACCAGTACTACGACGACCACTGAAGGAGCCAGTGGTCCAACCAAGCCTCCTCAGTAAGTAAAGGCGATAGCGAGAACGATTCAACCGATGCCAGGAGGCAGGGATAAAATCTCCCGTTATCCTTATAAACAGGGAAATAGGGAGCAATCTATGGCGAATGCGACCGCCTGTCAGTCTCGCGACCGAGGGTCATCTCATGTGGAGTATCAGTACGGTGTGTGGAAAGCGTGAGGAGAATAACTAGCCAAACTAAGGGGGGCGTCACCATGGGATCGTCGGCCAAGCATGAATCAGCAAGCCTTTCGGCATTTATCGCCGGAGCGCTGGTCGGCGCGGGTGTCGCGCTGCTCTTCGCGCCGCAGTCGGGCCAGCAGATGCGCGGGCTCCTTCGCGACTATGGTGCACGCGCCAAAGATGAACTCGATGACGCCGTCGATCGCGGCACCGAGGCCTGGGGCAGTGCCAAAGACGGCGGGCAGGAATTGGTCGAGAAGGGAAAGGAGTCGCTGCGCGAGGCGGGCCGCCAGTCGACAGGATTTGCCGAGTCGGCAAGAAAAACAGTCAATGAAATACAGGATGATCTGGCATCACCGCATCGTTAGGCGCCAGGCAGACGACCGGGTTGGGAGCGCGTGACGAAACAAGTGATGACGCGTTGTCAATGCTTTGAATAAACAACGCGAGAGCCTTAGTCGTATCAGGCGAGTCGAGGTCCGCCCAGATTACCTTACTGAAATGGAATGGCGGGTGCGGTCGAGGATGTGGAGACGCTTGTCCGTCGTAACCCGTTTCAGGCCCTCTTGATCGGGGTCTCGGAGAGTCGCATCGGCACATATGCTGCTCATTATCATGCGGCCCATTCTGCTCATGGCCACCATGAATGGGATATGAAGATTCCCTTGCTCGTGATATTGGTCAAGACCGCCGTGATGAAATGGTGGGACGACAATGCGTTGCGTTTGAGCGCTGCCTTGTCCTACTACACCCTCTTCTCCCTCGCCCCACTGTTGACCATTGCCGTTGCCATCGCCGGGTTGGTGGCGGATGAGAACGTCGTGCAGGGCGAAATGCTCGGCCAGATCCAAGGCTTGATTGGAAAACCCGGGGCTGACGCCATTGCAAACATGGTGGAGAGCGCCAGTCAACCAGTCCAAGGCACCATAGCCACGGTCGTCAGCCTGGTCACACTGGTCATCGTTTCGATGGGAATGTTTAGCGAACTTCAGGATGCATTAAATCTAATCTGGCGGATCCCGTCGAAGGGGAGTGCCGCACTGTGGGGCGCTATCAAAAATCGGTTTTTATCCTTTGTCCTCGTGATCGGCACTGGCTTTCTTCTTCTGGTCTCACTCATTATGAGCGCCTTTCTGGCTGCCTTGGGAAAATTGGTTATTCGGGCAGTACCCGGGCTTGAGGTCATGGTGACATTCGTGGACGTGGCCGTCTCCTTGCCAGTGATCACTTTGCTTTTCGCCCTGATGTTTAAAGTACTACCGGACGGGTATATCGCCTGGCAAGATGTCTGGATCGGCGCAGTGGCAAGCGGCACGCTCTTCATTATCGGTAAGTGGGCCATCGGCCTCTATCTCGGCTCAACTGCGATGGCCTCCATGTACGGTGCCGCCTCCTCACTCATGGTCATTTTGATTTGGGTGTACTACTCCGCCCTCATCTTCTTTTTAGGAGCCGAATTCACCTGCGTGTATGCCATTGGGTACGGCTCGCGTGTGTCTCACCTGAGAAGCTCCCACTCGATCTCGTAACGATGACGAAGGCTTCCCCGCGCATTTGCTCTGCTTCTCGAATTTCTAGAAAATACGCTCGTGCGAAATAGGATTACTGCCACGACAGCCAGAGGAGTGTTCGTCTCGATCGCTGAGGGGTAATATCGTGTGTGAGTTTTTTTAGCAATCAGACCATCCGAGTGTTCAGTGCAAAGGTCCCTGTATCGAGCGCTGTGTATTTCATTGGCAAAATCCCTGCCTTCCCATGATGCCGACGCCCGCTGTGCCAATAAACGACGAATCTACCTCTACCAGACGAAGGTGCTACCCGATGGTGATCGCAGGGATGCTGGTATCTGTCTGACCCCTCTGAGTTTTTCACGAGCCGTCATGGCCAGTTTTTCGTAGTGTGTGCGGAACATTTCGATCTCTTCCAGCGACATATCTTCCAGTGTAAGCATGACATTGTGCGCACCACTCGTCGAGCGGATTAACTCATCGAGTTTCAATTGAAGAGCTGCGCGAGTGCGGCTCTGGGTGTTTTGAATCAAGAACACCATCAGAAAGGTCACAATGGAGGTCACGGAGGTAAAGGTAAATTGCCAGACATTACCAAAGTGGAAGAGGGGGCCGGTCATCGCCCAGATCGCGATGAAGAAAACGGTGCGGCGAATGTAACGGGATGGCCCGTGAGGTATTCAGTCTGCTTCGCAACCTGATCAAAACGATCAAGGAATGTGAGTGACCTAGGAGCCTGTCCGAGTAATGGCCAGGCAATGAGCGACGAGATGTGTGTTCTCGGCTGGGTACGACAGCGCGACGTGACCATTCAGCTAGCCTCCACCGTGGCATGTGGCCGATGAGCGCACCGATGGGTGGGATGTCGTCCCGTTGT
>CAMDRK010000245.1 GCA_945906715.1 Nitrospira lenta | reverse complement strand
ACGGGGAAGTCCTCTTCTGGCACAAGCAAGTGTTGTTTTGGTCCACCGTGGTTGTCGTCATGTATTTCATGTTCAACGAACCGAAGAAACGCCCCTAACAGGAAACTGGTCTCTCTGGCTGATTTGGTTTGTTTTGTTTTTTTGGGTTGATTTGGTTCATCCGGTTAGTTTCGTCAAGCCAAATAAACAAAACAAACCAAACAGACCAAATGAACAAGTCTACTGATATGCCATGGCGATGACGATTTCAGTCATCATCCCCACACTGAACGAAGAACGAACGGTCATGGTGACACTTGCACACACCGCCAGACTCGGCTTCGATGAACTCATCGTGGTGGATGGAGGAAGCCATGATCGGACCCTTGCTCTGGTCGAAACATACCGACTCAGCACTCAGCACTCAGCACTCAGTCCTATTCAATTGGTGACCGCTCCACCTGGTCGCGCCCGGCAGATGAATGAAGGCGCAAAGGCCAGTTGCGGAGAAATCTTATTGTTTCTCCACGCTGACACGCAACTTCCAGGCGATGCGAAACCGATCATCGACACGACACTGGCCGATCGACGGATGGTGGGAGGACGGTTCGATGTCCGATTCGATCGCCCATCGATGTGGGGAACCATCATCAGCAGGATGATGAACTGGCGATCGAGACTGAGCGGCCTCGCCACCGGCGATCAGGCACTATTCGTGCGTCGCTCTATCTTCGAACAGATGGGAGGCTTTGCCGACATGCAGCTGATGGAGGATATTGAATTCTCCCGCAGACTCAAACGAAAGGGAGCAACCGCGGCCCTCACTGCGACCGTGACGACTTCTTCCCGTCGCTGGGAACAGCAAGGCTTCTTGCGGACAATCCTCTTGATGTGGACCTTACGGTTCCTCTATTGGGCCGGTGTAAGTCCATCGCATTTGGCTCACTGGTATAAGGCTGTCCGATAAATATAGATCGTGAGGGGTAAGGCGTTAGGGGTGAGGGGTGACGATCATGAAAAGTAGACCATCACATTCGGCACGACCGGCCTCCGCTCCATCGCCTGACGTCTCACGCCTCACGCCTCACGCGGCTCTAGTAATTTTCGCCAAGGCCCCGATCCCGGGCAAGGTAAAAACACGGCTCTGCCCACCGCTGACGCCTGACGAAGCAGCCACTCTGCACGGCAGCTTCGTCCTCGACATGCTGGAGCGGACCACCCTCGCTGTCGCAAAATTACAGCTCCCCTTTCATCGGTACCTGGCCTGCGCTCCTTCCTCTGAGCTCGTGTTCTTTAAAATTATGGAAGAACGGCAGAGCGTCCGCCTGTTGGATCAAATAGGTGAAGATCTGGGCCAGCGGATGCACCGCGCCTCTGTCGATTTATTCACCAAAGGCTACAAGCAGGTCATCATCGTAGGGGCCGATGTTCCGACCTTGCCATTGTCGGTGTATCAGGATGCACTCGCGATACTGGACCGCTCGGACCTGGTCTTGGGACCGGCCTTGGATGGTGGCTACTACCTCATCGGCCTCAAACGAACGGCAGAACAACTCTTTACCGGAGTGCCCTGGTCCACCGACCAGGTTCTCGCCGTCACACAACAGAAGGCCAAGACACTGGGTTTGACGGTCGAACTCACCACCGCCTGGCGCGACGTGGATACCATTGCAGACTTGCAATCGCTCATCGCAGAATGCCAAGAAGACAATAAAAACCCCAAGCAAGGCCGGACCTTCTCCGTACGAACAGCCGGAGCCTTACAGCTGCTCGCGACCAGACTCAAAACCCGATAAGATAGTAGGCCTCGACACCGAGCACGAAGGAATCACCGATGTCAGAGCGAGTGGCACTCATCACAGGTGGAGCCAAAGGTATTGGGCGGGGAATCGCGCTCGACCTGGCAGCGCAACAGTGGTCGGTCGCCATCTGCTACCGCACGAGTGAGGCAGAGGCAAAAGCCACAGCCGACGCAATCACTAGCCGTGGTGGTCGTGCGCTCTCGATTCGATGCGACGTGTCGGACCCCCAGGCGGCCAAGGCTCTGGTTTCACAAGTAGAAAAAGAATTGGGGCATATCGACGCGCTGATCAACGGCGCCGGTCCCTACCACCGTGTGAACCTGTTCGAGGAAACAGTCGACGGCTGGAACGAGATGTTCGACGGCAACCTCCATCCCATTTTCTATCTCGCCCAAGCAGTAGCAACAGGCATGAAAGCTCGCAAATCCGGACGCATCATCAGCTTCAGCATGGCCAACGCCGATCAGATGATTTCCCAACCGGACGTGACAGCCCATTACATTGCCAAGGCCGGCGTCTTGATTCTGACTCGCACGCTGGCCAAACTTCTGGCGCCCCACGGCATTACCGTCAATGCGATCTCCCCCGGCTTCATCGATTCAGGCAGCGCGCCGCCGGAAGAACTCGCAGGCATGACCAAACGCATCCCCGCCGGCTATATCGGAACGGTAGACGATACTGTCGCTGCTGTGCGCTATCTCCTCAGTGACGAAGCGCGATACGTGAACGGGGCGAATATTCAAATTAGCGGGGCATGGGGGATATGAAGGGTAGCCTGAGTGCCTTTCTTGCTCGCAGAACGCGCACACTCAGAAGTATGCTCGTTCGATGCGCGCAGTGAAAAGGCACTTCAGGCCACACTCTGAATGGAGTTAAGGAGGAAGCCATGAAATCAGAACAAGAACGGACAGCACATGGTCGGTTTGTTCAGGCCTTACAGCATGAACATCTTACCTGTGCCAAACCCGGGTGCGGCGGAGCGATGAACGTTACCGACCACAGCCCCCATCTCGCTCGTATCAAGACGTATGAAGCCGAATGCAAACAGTGCCATACGAAGGAGCAGATTGCCGGCAACGAACAGCCGATGCCACCGTGGGACGGCGCCTCGATCACGATGATGGCTGAAGTGCATCTCCTCCACGAGCAACCCACGTGCCCCTTCGACGATACCCCCATCACCTTTACCTCCATGCCGAATCCCCGACGCAAAGCCCGTTACCGCCTCTCCTGCTTCTACTGCGGCCGGCATGCGGAGTTAAACTGGCCGCCGGCGGAAGCAAAAAGATGAGGGGTAGCATCCAGCAATCCTCTTTGCTCGCGGAACCCCCACGATAAAGCAGTGGTCGTTCGACGCGCGCAGTTGAGGATCACTGGAAGCTACCCCTAGACCCTCCGTGTCAAGATGAGTGAGACAGTCAGCGACAGAGAGTTTACTGAGCAGGGCGAGCAAGGATTCTCAGGATGAGTGCATACAGTTCCGCAGTGGTGCTGGACGATCGGCAGCGGGGAGTTGAAGTCATGGCGAAGGCGACGCGGCGACGGTTTACGGCCGAGTACAAGCTCAGGGTCCTGCAGGAAGCCGATGCCTGCACGGAGCCGGGAGAGATCGGTGCCGTGCTGAGGCGGGAGGGATTGTACACCTCCCATCTGTGCCTCTGGCGCAAGCAGCGGCGGGCGAGGGAGCTTTCTGGGCTCGCCCCCGCCAGACGAGGCCCGGTGCCGAAGGCGACGAATCCGCTGGCGGCGACGGTGGCGGCATTGGAGAAGAAGGCGCGGTGGCTGACCGCTCGTGCTGAACGCGCCGAAGCCCTGGTGGAACTTCAAAAAAAAGTCTCAGAGATCCTGGGGGTCGAACTCAAGTGGAACGGAGAGACGCCCTGATGGCGGTGGTGGCGCAACAACGGACGGGGGGAGGGATCGCCTCGGCGTGTGCGGCCCTGTCCGTGGCGCGGGCGAGCTTCTATCGACGGCACCACCCGAAGGGCGCGGGGCCCCGGCGCCAGCGATTCGTCCCCCGAGCCCTCCTCCCCGACGAGCGGACGCGGGTGGTCTCGTTGCTCAACGATGACCGGTTCGCGGATCGTGCGCCCGCACAGGTGTATGCCACCCTGCTGGACGAGGGGACATTTCTCTGCTCGATCCCCACCATGTACCGGATCCTTCGGGAGCATCGATTGGTTCGGGACCGGCGCAACCAGCGGCGTCACCCGACCTACCACAAGCCGGAACTGCTGGCCACGGGACCAAATGCGGTGTGGTCGTGGGATATCACGAAACTTCTGGGTCCGGTGAAATGGACCTACTTCCACCTCTACGTGATCCTCGATATCTTCAGCCGGTATGTGGTCGGCTGGATGGTCGCGCCGCGGGAGTCGGCCGCGCTGGCCCAGCGGCTGATCGCCGAGACCTGCGCGAGGCAGGGGATCGGGCCAGGCCAGTTGTTCCTCCATGCCGATCGGGGCACGTCCATGACCAGCAAGCCCGTGGCGCTGTTGCTGGCGGACCTCGGGGTGACGCGGAGTCATTCGCGGCCCCAGGTCTCCAATGACAACCCCTTTTCGGAGGCCCAGTTCAAGACGCTGAAGTACCGCCCGGACTTCCCGGCACGCTTCGGCAGCCTCGAGGACGCCCGCGTCTTCTGCCAGGCGTTCTTCGCCTGGTACAACGGCGAGCATCGTCACTCCGGCATCGGGCTGATGACGCCGGCCGCCGTCCATGACGGGCGGGCCTCGACGGTGCGTGACGCCCGG
>CAMDRK010000244.1 GCA_945906715.1 Nitrospira lenta | reverse complement strand
GGCACCGGACGCCAGGGCTATTCCTAGGCACAAGGGCACGGCCACGAGGAACACGACCAAGCCGGCCGTGAGGTCGCGAGGTAGAGTGGATGATGAAAGGCTGTTCGTCGGCAACATGATTGAGAATGCTCCTTGTGCAAAGCCAACTTTTAAGGGAGGAAAATATGTCCGAGTTGTCGTGCCATCGCTGGGTCCTCCTTATTTGTAAAAAATACCCCGCCGCGGACTGGCACAATCACGGTGGGCTGAAAATCGCTTCATTGCGCCTAATGACAATCGTGTTCTTCCCAGAAAGAGGCTCTAGGTCGGTGACCATCTCGCTGATCTTTCTACCGAGTATTTCTTCAAGCTGTTTCTTCAAGATGTCTTGCCCCGCCGTGAACAGCGACTGATGCATCTGTTTGAGTTGCGCTTGTCCTTCCTGAGTTTGCGCGAGCCGCTCTGCCGCCGGAATCGGCGCCGTTCTTGTCAGGTCCACTACGATCTGATTCTCAAGAAGTTGAACCTGGACATGGGAATAATTGGATTGCATGAACTTCTTTTGGAAGTTCAGCACAGCCAACATCACGGCATATTCAACATCAGCCTTGTTCCGAGTACTGGGCATCGAGCACCTCCCACAAACCGGCTGGCTTAGACAACCGTGCGCCCTGTGTGTTGATCTTCAAGCCTGATCCACATCAACCACTCACAAACTAGTCGAGTAAGTCAGGTTGTGACACGATCATCTCTCCCTGTTCGATGGAATCTCTTGCCGTCGCATGCGACTCGATGAAACCCCTGAGCAGCGCCCGTCGAATCGTACGCCGGTTCCCCGGTAATCCGAAACACAGCGGAGCAAGTTGAGTCATGAGTCGACGCTCGTGCCATAACCAGCGCACACAAAATTCCAGATAAGTCAGCGGGAAATCATGCCGATTGGCCAATTGCCGTTCATATTCGGTGTAGAGACAGGCGAGGTAGCCGTCACAGTAGTCCGGCATAACGCCGAGGTCAGCACAGGCCCTGCAGAATCGCGCTGCGATCAGTTGAGATCGTGCCGCGACGCGGCTTCTCTACGAAAACTTCGCGGGCAATGCTTGCCCGGATCTCCCCCGGCATATCCAGTCCGGTCTGCCTGCGCATCCATTCGGCGATGGTCCATTCGCTCGCGACCCGCTCAAGTTGGCGCAGGACATCGACCGACAACGCCGGCCCATAGACATGACCATCCCAAAGACCGCAGTCCCGGATGAGCCAGTTACACAGTAGCGCCACTTTCACGACATCAGCCCTCCAATGCACACCATGAGGTGCCGGTCCTGTCCAAGGGGAGGTTCCGGCACCTACGGTGTGAATGCACCTGTCTAATAGGCCTTACTGAATCCTGCTTCGCCGTCGTAGTTCCACAACTTTTGGGCGGCAGACCACCACCAGCCCTGTTTGGTCAAGGCATCCAAGAATATGTTGACGTCCGCGTCTTGCACATCCTTGGTCGCCATAAACCGGCAGCGATACCAGTTCACCATCAAGAGATCGGGACTCACAAAGCCGGGCCAGACTTTCGTGCCACGGTTCGAAATGAATTCACATTTGAAGGGCCCGATGTCGTCGAACTTCGGGATCCCCTTCTCGGTGATGAGGTACATGTCGATCCCGACTAGTTTGATCTCTCGCTTTTTCTTCGTCGCTATCGCAGTTTCTGTGAATGTCGGCATGGGTGTTCTCCTTTTTCATTCAGCCAGTAGTCTCAAACTCAGGCCTTCGCGTGCATTTTGTCCACGATGGCTTGCGCATACTCGTCCGTGGTTGCTGTTCCACCGACGTCATACGTCACGTGCTTCCGCTCGTCGAGGACGGCAAACATCGCCTTCTGTATCCGATCGGCTGCCACTTCTTCTTTTATCCAGCGGAGCATCATGATTCCGGAGACCAGCACGGCCGAGGGATTGACCTTCTTCAGCCCGGCATATTTCGGCGCAGAGCCGTGGACCGCTTCGAAAATTGCGCAGTTGTCGCCTACGTTGGCGCCCGGCGCGAAGCCTAAGCCGCCCACCAGCCCGGCGCAGAGATCCGTCAGAATGTCTCCATACAGATTCGGGAGCACCAAGCAATCGAACTGCGCGGGATTTCTCACGAGCTGCATGCAGCAATTGTCCACGATGATGTCGCCGGATTCGATATCGGGATATTTCTTGGCGACCTCTCTAAAGGCATCGAGAAAGAGTCCGTCGGTCATCTTCATGATGTTGGCCTTGTGGACGCAGTAGATCTTCTTGCGCCCAGCGGCCTTTGCCCACTTAAAGGCAAAGTCGGCAATGCGATAGGAGCCTGGCCAGGTGATGACTTTCAAACATTGCGCCACTTCGTCGGACACCATGTGCTCGATGGCCGCGTAGCAATCTTCGGTGTTCTCGCGAAAATTCAGGATATCGATCTTGTCCCAGGGCCGCTTGAGCACCGGAATCAACTTCGCAGGTCGCACGTTGGCGTAGAGGTCGAACACCTTCCGGAGTGTCACATTCGCGCTCTTATGACCGGTCCCGATCGGCGTGGTTGTGGGCCCTTTCAACGCGATCTTGTTTCTGGCGATGGCTTGGACCGTCTTGTCCGGCAGCAACGTGCCGTGCTTCTCCAAGCAGTCCAGTCCAATTTCTTCGTACTCCCATTTGATATCGACACCGCTGGCATCGATCACCAGCCGGACCGCTTCGCAAATTTCAGGGCCGGTGCCTTCTCCCGGTAACATCGTCACGATATGCTGTGTGCCCATTGAATAACCTCCCTTAAGCAGCAAGGGTGAACGGACCATCCGTTCCCTGACCGGCTGTAATTGCAAATCAGAGTCCAGACTGTTCAACAACCAGGCTGTAAACGGACAATTGCAATTTCTCAGTAAATTCGCGGAGAGTTGCGACCGGATTTCTCAGCGAAGAAGTGCGTTGCTGGAAGTGGCGAACTTATCGTGCATCGACACACGAGCTACACCGCAACCTGTGCGTCTATGCTCGGCTGTTAGAGCAGCTACTACTTGGCCTGAGAAGGAAGATATTCGGGGCTTGGGAGCGGAGGAAGGCTGCATTACCGGCTCTCTCGCTATCGACAACCAGAAGAACAATTCAAAGGATCAGCGCTCATGGACGCGAAACAAGTCAACTCGCCCTCGATTTAGTGCCCGTGCGATCCGGATGAGGACGTGCCGTGTCTTTCGGCAGAAGCTGCAACGGCCATTCCCTATTCACCGGCTACCATATTGATGCGGTGCGCCAGACAGCCGGCGCTGAATCCGTTGTTGATGTTGACCACCCCCACGCCGAAGGCGCACGAATTGAGCATGGTAAGAAGTGGGGCGACGCCGCCAAAGCTGGCTCCGTAACCGATGCTTGTCGGGACTGCGATGACGGGGCAGTGGACCAGTCCGCCGACTACGCTCGGAAGCGCCCCATCCATACCGGCTATCACCACCACGACACGGGCTTGTAAGAGCCTGCTATGACGGGCAAGCACTCGGTGCAGGCCGGCGACCCCCACGTCAGAGATCACCTCCACCCGGCTTCCCATCACTTCAGCAGTTACTCGTGCTTCTTCCGCAATTGGAGTGTCGGCGGTTCCTGCCGTTACGATCAACACGTCTCCCCTCAGCCTTCGTGTTGAATCATGAACCGTGACGGCTCGGGCCGACTCGTGATACACGGCGCGGCGATCTAATCGCAGCAGGGCGCGCGCGACATCGGGCGCAACCCGAAGCACCAGCAGATGCCGGTGCTGGGCCAGCAGCTTGCGCGCGAGCCTCACGATCTCCTGTTGGGTTTTGCCGTCACAGAAGACGACGGACAGAAATCCTTGCCGAGCGGACCGCAGTCCACCTAGAGACGCGCCGCTGCTCGCCGCGCACGGCTTTTTGGAACGTGTGCTGGTTGCCAGTTTGTCCTCCCTGTTTATCCCATCATCTCTCGTGGTGTGACGCGAACAGAAATGCAATCACCTGCTCACCGGTGGAGAGGGCGAAGTCCGTCAAGACATCCGTCACCTCCATGCCCGTGAGTGTTGCGACTTCATTCCCTAGAATAAAGCGGACCCTCTCGCCGTACCGGAAGGCTGTTCTCTCACTCGTGGCTGCTGTGCAGTGAAGGCGCGACAGCCTTTAGTTGATTGATGCCGCACAGCGCCGGAGCCGGTCCATGATCGCGAGACCCAGGCCCCGTTCGTCACAGGACTCGGCGTACAGGCGATCGAGGCCCAGGGCGTCCAGCCGCCGGAGCGCCGCAAATAAATTCCGTGCGGCCTCCCGCAAATCCCCAGATGGCGAGAGCACCTCGATCGCGCAGAATCTGTCGTCTACGTGGCTCGGGACCGACATGGCTATCAGCCCTGCGCGCTCGTGTCCTTGAACAGATGGTCTCGCTCCTTGAGCACCTAAGATGGTCACCGGTGTCCGGGTCGCATAATGACGAGGGAGTTGGCCCGGCGCGACCGTCGTCTGACTGGCAGGAGTTCGCACGACCAGACCAGTGATTTCCATGATCTGTGCGAGCGTAATGCTGCCAGGCCGCAGGAGTTCCGGCCAGGTTCCGTTCATCGCCACGATGGTGGATTCCACGCC
>CAMDRK010000243.1 GCA_945906715.1 Nitrospira lenta | reverse complement strand
CATGGCTTTAATATCCGCCTGAATTCCCGCGCCGCCGCCAGAATCCGACCCCGCAATCGTCAAAACCTGCTTCAATATCATGAGTGCTCCTGAATCAATACCGCTCAGATGCGCAGATTATACTCGGCAACCCAGGCCTGTCCAGCGGGGCGAGCGAATACACGAATGTAAAACGAGATGAGGAAGCTTCGTTGACACCCCATACCCGGTGCGACATAATGCCTTATCCAATGCGCGCTCGAAAGCAGGTGCTTATGCGGGTCACGGAGAAAAAACGGGTGACGGTTCCGGCGCAGCGTCGCCGCGCTGGGGTCGGGAGCGTAAAGCGTGGCACAGGAGTGGCCAACCCGTTTCGCAAACTGCGGGGCGTAGGCTTACAGCGTATTGATGTGGACCGCTATCTTGTCTCTGTCCGGGGGCGATGATCACGGCCCTGGATACCAGTGTCTTGCTCGATATCCTCGTCAACGACCCCAAGCATGCCGATCATTCAGAAGCCCTCCTCTTTCAAGCGTACAAGTAATGTTCGCTGATTATCTCTCCTGCCGTCTACGCTGAACTGGTGCCGCAGGCCCGAAATCGCGATGAACTCGATGGCTGGTTGCGGCAGGTCCGCATTCAAGTTGTACCGTTCACAGTCGCCCATGTGGCGTATCGCCAGGCTGGTGGAAAGCGCCAGCGTATTCTGGCCGATTTTCTGATTGGCGCCCACGCCTTCCACGAAGCGGACCGGCTGCTGACCCGTGATCGTGGGTTCTACCGCCGGTACTTTTCCGGCCTCACGATTCTGCCTGCCTGAGAGGTTACCCAGCCGTGAGGCTAAGCTTCTCAATGCGCGAATGGGCCGGGGCGAGCTTCTTGATGGTCACGTAGAGAAGGGGCTGATCCTGAGCGGCTTGTTCTTTGCCGATCTGGGTACTCCACGTGTTGAATGCCTCATCCCCTTCGAGGAGCAGAATGACTTGGGCATTATCGGGAATTTTCTCGGTAAACTCAGGATGCTCTCTGAGATACCGATCGAACTCCATCCCCAACAGGCTATTTCGAGTTTCGAGGAGGCTCAGGGCATTCTTCTTTTTTATCGGGCGGGTACTGCCATGGTCTCAAAGCTGACGAGAGGCATATCTGTCCCCAAGGGGACGAAGTTCAATTTTTCGAACCCGATGACCTGGTTATTGCGATCCTTCATGAGGATGACGTCATTGCCAGTTTCTTCGCACAAGTGTTCCTGATCGGGATCTCCGAACCATACCGTCAAGGTATTGCCGACTGGGTCGAAGAACAGCTTTATTTTCGTTTCCATATCTCCGTCCCTTTCTTGATGGCGGCTGTCAGGTAACAGGTGATCAAATACCCCTCTTCATTCAGACGGCGGGCAACGGCGACTATCCAACCTTCTTGGTATGGTCGGTAAAAGAGCAAGACGTTAGGGTCAGTGACACTTCGTTTGACCACATCGGGATCGCCCAATGCTTCCCTGACCTCGTCTTCATGGCCCCGCATGTTCCGGTGCTTCTCACTGACAATGCGTTCCCAATATTCATCGGTCGTCCGAACAGTGAAGCCGAGCGGGGTCTGAATCTCAAACCGGACGTTAGCCACGTTCTTTTATAGCACCCACGCAGGTTCTAGTCACGCGATCCTCGTCCGGTATGCTGCCAATACAGGAAGTTCCAGCAGGGCAACCAACACCCGCAGCCTGCCGAGGTCCAAGCGTATCTGTCGCTTGCCCACGCAGCAATTTTATCAGAATCATTCACACGGAGCACGGTTGATTTTTCCCATTCTTCGGCGTACTCCTAGTCCATGTAAACACTCATGGGCTTGTTTGCAACCATTGGTTGAGGAGAACCCATCATAAGGCCCCCACGCTCCCTCTACCATGAACATCGGACTTGAGAAAGCTATTCGAGGAGGAGTCCATGCTAAACAAATACTTTGCGCTTGTTCTAGCTTTAACAATTGCAGGCTGCTCTACGCCAGGAGTCAGACTCACAGTGACATCCCAACCTGACGGGGCATATATCACCTCAGGAGGACCAGTATCAGAAATAGTACCCGTTGCGGCTTTCTGGGAGAAGCAATCTCTTGAAAAATCTTCGCGAGACGTCGAAGGCTGCTTTCAGCTTAAAGGATTCACGGCAAGATGGGCCAGTGGGGCGGTTACAGAAGTGCCAGTGGTTCGAGTCTGTGGTGAAGCGGATGGCGATTATAATTTCGTGATGTCACGCGATATGAACCATCCGAACTTGGAAAAAGATCTGCAATTTGCCCTCCAAGTCCAAGCTGTCAGAGCGCAGAATGCTCAAGCTGAAGCATCTCAGGCGGCTGCATTCGCCGCAATGTGGTCAGCCGCGAAAGTAGGTCAGACGACACAAAAGCCGGTCAATTGTTCCACATATAACTTGGGCAATACTATTCAAACAAATTGTCAGTGAGTCCGTGCTTGCTGCCAAAGACTCTAATTACAGATGACTTTGCAAAATCTCCCGCTCAGCCGACGCAACAATGAAATCAAGGATTCGGAGATTCCCAAGTACGTCGGGAAACTCAAAGGATTCTTGGGGTACGAAGCTCTTGCCAAGGCACAAGCCGATCTTGATAAGGATCTCACGCATCACGGTTGCTGCTATCGTAATTGGGCACAAGAGCTTCGGCCATGGCTTTTTGCATTCCGTATATACGATCGGGAAACAAAGAACGGCGTTTGCATACCGAAGAAGTGGCCGGCAGAAATCCGCGAGATGGTCGGCGATGCGCGAATGATTTCTTCTCTACATTACGGCATGCCGGAAGATGTTAGGGAAAAGTACCGCAAAGATCTGCTTACAGACCAGCATAATGACTTCATGGTGGAGATTCATACCGCGTGGCATTACTACTTGCAAGGGTTCGGAATTCAGTGGTCTCCTCTCGGACCAGATAGCTGCCCAGAGTTTCGCGTGCGTGGCGGCAGCCTAGATTTTAACGTCGAATGCCGACGATTCACATGTGACATGAGCGAGCATGTCAAGACACCTGCAATAGCGGACACCTGTGACATGATCTACGAAGTGCTGCGGACCCGAAACCTTTGGGGCGAGGTGAGGGTTGATTTCGTCAATGACTTTCGCTTTGACCCTGGTCTCATCCGCCGGTGGCCAGAGGCTCTGACCCGTGCGCTTGATGCGAGTCAAATAGTCATCGAACTTGATCCTAGTGTTCGGTTGACACTGGAGCTCAAGGTTGCACCAAGTCGAACGTATGAACTGGAAGAACTCGATGCGCTAGCACGAGATCAACAGCATCCGGCAAGGAGCTTTCTTGTATGCAAGCAAGAGGGCGAGTTGAGTTTCGATCCTGTCGTCTTCAGGTGTTACGGTCCGCGTAAAACCTCGACGCAGTTGCGTGACTATATATACAAAACGCTTAAGGAAAAGGTTGCCACTCAACTATCACCTGATCGAGCGGGCGTAATAGTTGTTCGATTCAATGGCATACGTGACCCACACGTGTTCAATGAATCTAAAGGAATCAATGATGCGCTCAGCAAACTATTTGAACGACAACACCTAGCGGCGGTCGTCATGCAATGTGAAGGAATCGCCGAATCCGGCATGGGCAGTATTCTTTATTCAACCCCGAGCGTCGTTTTTAGAAATCCCGTCACGGCTTTTCCGAATGTCGCTGTTGCCAAGCATCTGTCTTAGTAGGTAGGGGAGTCGGGAAAGGGGTCGGGAACACTGCTATCCAACATCTCAGAATCGCAACCGATATAAACGTACCGGGAGCCGTTACTGGTTTTCCGTGAGGCGAGGCCCGTCGTGACTCGACGGGTGGCGCTGACCGTTGCTCTCTTTCTTCTCTCTCCCTCTGGTGGCGGGTGCTGTTCTTCAGGTAGGTAGTAGGGCTGGGCCCGACTGCCCGCGTCCATCGCGCCCCACTTCGTTCTCTCCTTATCCCAGTGGCCGTGGACCCAAAGGGTCTGTGGGTGGGACGCCTCATCGTGCGCGTTCTGCGAGCACAGGGGCTCCCACTCCCACCCGTAGCCCCACGTTTTTTCTCTTCCCTCAGCTATTCATCGTGGCTCGACGGGTGGTGCGGTTCTTTAGTCTCTTTCCTACCACCTCTCCTTCTTGTGGCCGGTGGTTTTCTTCGGGCAGGTAGCAGGGTTGGACCAAACTGCGCGCGTCCAACGAGGGCCTTCCGAGGCCGCGCGTTGCGTGAGCAATGGAACGGCCCTGCTGCCTGCCCTCCCTCTCTTCACACCGGCCACTTCTCTTCATTCCACGCCATCTCCCAAAACATCCACTCATACCGAGAGCTAATGACGAACGATTCTTCCATCCGCCGCTTTTCTTCCTTGCCCGCTGTTTTAGCCCACTGGTCAACTTTCTTGCGCATCCATTGCTGGACCTCGGCGAATTCGGGAGAGGCATAAAGCATGAGCCAGTCCCGATAGGGGTGATTCTCTTTTGGCGGGCCATGCTTCAAGAGGTGCTGTCCGACAACACAATAGATCCAGGCGCAGGGGAGTGCGACCACAGTGATCTCCGCTACCGAGCCTGTATGGGCGACGGTGAGCATGTGTCTGGTATAGGCGTAGTTTGTCGG
>CAMDRK010000242.1 GCA_945906715.1 Nitrospira lenta | reverse complement strand
AGACGCGACACAGGATATCTTTGAATACATTGAGGTGTTTTATAATCGGAAGCGCCGGCACTCGACCCTTAGCTATGACTCCCCGGCCGAGTTCGAAGCGAGGACAGCTGTGGCTTAACCAGGTGTCCACGGAATTGGGGGAAGGTCAGCTTGTGCTAATTTTGTGCTAAAACTTTCCGTAAAGGCCAAGACTCATTGGAATCAATGGAGCCAGTGAAAGCCACCTAAGAGCCCGATACCAAAAGAAAAATGGGGAAACCATTTGAAACACCGAGCCTTTTTAAAAACGTCTTGCTCACATTCGTAAACCGCAGGTCGTCCACCCAGAAAACTATAAAGCTTGTAGCCACTATTTCTAGGACATTCGACGTGCCAAAACAAAGTGCTCCACGTCCTAAATCAGCCCGTAACGGGAAAGCCTCTCGGGGTCGGCGATAGGCCCAAACCGGCTGGTGCGCCTCGGGAGGTTCAAACACAATTAGAAATTTCCCGCGAAAAGCTCCAGGAATTTCTCTTAGCAAGAGGCGAACCTCAGGTCGGTACGGGCTGGGTGTGCGCCAGGGGGAGGCGCACACGAAGAGATACTTGAGCGGTCAGGAGCGAAGGAATCAAGCCATATCCACGAACACATCACAGGCATGGAGCAGATAGCGGATGCA
Source organism: Nitrospira lenta (assembly GCA_945906715.1). Taxonomy (GTDB): domain Bacteria; phylum Nitrospirota; class Nitrospiria; order Nitrospirales; family Nitrospiraceae; genus Palsa-1315. The sequence continues at coordinate 3,942 of CAMDRK010000242.1, read as the reverse complement.
GTTGAGGAAGATGAAGAGGGGCAGCGAACGATTTAGGACATGTTAAATTGTTCCAAGCCCGAGTTTCGGTACTTGAGACATGTTTAGCCGAGCAACATGTTGGTAGCCCTGTGGTAGCAGATCCTCCTAACCCCCCTGTCTTCCAAGCTATTCCTAAGAGCAGCAAACTAACAAACCGCAGGTCAACGCGACGCCTCGGGGCATCTGTGGCAACGAAGTTAGCTGAGGCAGCGAATTGCCAGCCAATCCTCCAATCCGTCTTTCAAAGCAACTGTGGTCGCGTCTTGGATCTTGCGAAGAATGTATCACCAATTGTTGCGTTGGATCCCGTCTCGCATCAGTCTAGCTGATTTGCCTTTGCCATCGACCGACCTGCACTGCGGAGGGACTCGGGACAGTCCAACCGCTCGGTGTGAATTTCGATGAATACGAGGCCATCCGTGGTGACAGCCTTACCCAGCGCATCTTCAAGCTCCCCTTCCGTACGGACCTCAAGGCCCAACCCCCCTCCGAATACGTCGACGAGCTTGTGATAGTGCCAGGGTTGGATGTCGTTGTAGAGACGATCACAGATTACCCGTTCGATCGTATATCCGTCATTGTTGATGAGAAAGATGATCGGCTTGAGATGGTTCCGGATCATCGTCGACAGGTCCTGACCCGTTACTTGAAACGAACCATCTCCCACAAACAGGACAGTACGCCGGTCCTGCGCGGCCATACTAGCGCCCAAGGTTGCTCCGACCGTATAGCCGATCGATCCGTAGAAGGTCTGCCCTATGAACGTCACTCCGTCCGGCATGAGCATTTCCGCGGCACTGAACAGGGACACGCCTGTTTCGGCAATGACGATTGAATCCTGTTCGATAAAATGGCTCACACGGTCGAAGAAACGCTTGATGGTCAGCGGTATCGGCGCATTCGGCCGGTACGGCTCCGTATGTCGATGTACGCAGCCATGGGTGGCACATAGGATCTCCAGGGTTTCCGGCTCTCGACGTGAAAGCTTTTCCGTCAGCCCAAGGATAAAATCGTGGAGAGATACGTTCTCGTAATTGTGATGTTTGATCTTCACGGAATGGATGTTGGCACAGATCGTCTTTGACGCATCAAGATGGGTGGTGAACCCGCCGGTGTTCAGATCGGTCATCCATGCCCCAAGTTGGAGCACGCAGTCGGCGGACTCGACCCGCTTCCGTATGTAGTCGCGACTCCGGTCTCCCTCAAAGAGGCCAATGAATTGGGGATGGTGCTCTGAAAGGACGGTCTTACCCAACATCATGGTGACGTATGGGAAGCCCGTTTTATCGAGAAGACCGGCAAATGCCTGTTGCAGCTTGAAGCGTATTAATTCCACGCCGGCGATCACGATGGGTTTCTGTGCCGTATCCAGCATTCCAATCGCTTCCTTGATCGCCTCCCCAAGCGCATCCTGATCACTAGGGGCGGGCGTGGGGAAGAGGAACGTACTCGGCCGATGACATTTCTTCATCACCACGTCTGCGGGGAGACTAATGTAAACCGGTTGCTGGTGAGAAAGACACGCCGACAACACCCGGTCGATCTCGACCGGGGCCGTGTCTGCAGACATGAGCTGGGTTGAGGCGGCGGTAATTTTCTCATAGATCCTCAAGGGAATCTGATAATCGCCCAAGGTGTGATGCAACAACGGCCGTGTACGGAAATTAGCCGTCGCGGGCGAGCCCGTGATCACTATCACGGGGACTCGTTCGGCGAATGCTCCCGCCACACCATTGATAGCACTCAATTCTCCGACACCATAGGTTGAGGAAAATGCCCCGATGCCCCGAATACGTGCATAGCCGTCGGCAGCATAAGCCGCATTGAGTTCATTGCAGGTACCGACATACTTCACATCACTCTTCAGTACCTGGTTAAAGAAACCCAGGACAAAATCTCCCGGCACACCAAAGAGGTGATCCACCCCGATCTCTTTCAGCCGGGTTAACAGGTGTTCAGCAACCGTGATCTCCGAGTTGATCATACTTGCTACACGCCTCATCTCGTTGGTTAAGGGGGTGGAGAGGAAATAGACGAATCACCCGAGCTGTACAGAAATCCTGTCAGGTCATTATCGATGCACTTTCCCACCAGAGTGACATCCTACCCACGGGTCTCGCTTGAGCGTTTCAAGAAGTCCGCTAACTCGCTGGCATGCTGCTCCGTCGTTTGCAGGATGTCGAGTAACAATTGTCGGGTGACCAGATCCTTGTCCCCAATCTCTCGAATGAGCGCGCTGTACGCCTCCACTTGTCGGCGTTCGAGCAGGAGATTTTCTCCCACCATTTGGACGAGCGTCGTTCCTTGCTCAGGGTGGACGCCGATGGATGCGGCTTTCCCCGCGAGTTCCTGGAGGTCAAAAACAGGGACGCCGCCTAACTGCTGAATGCGATTTGCCAATGTATCGGCATGCTGCAATTCCTGGAGGGCGTGCGCCTCGAATTCGGTCTTCAGGCCAGGGGATAGGAGCGAGACCGCCCATATATGCATGTTGTTTGTATTGCAGGTAGCTGGTGATCTCGGTGGAGCGTAAGCGGTTTAACGCGCTCACGATTGTCTTCGGATCGGCCAAATATTGCTTGGTAATCGCCCCCTCTTTGATGGCATCTCCGATCCCTTCCTCACTCAAGCCGGCTTCTTGCGTCGGTTTCGATTTCATAACCTTGTCCTGAATGGTTGTGTACGTCGTTCTATGAAATCCGCTATGGATGGGGACGGAGCCATCCCTAAGTCCCGTATAGAAGCCTCACGCGCGACGGAGGCCGTGACAGATAACCGCTCTGCGCTTCACGACATTAATAGATTACTCATCGCGCTGGAGCGTCGTGGCATGCCCCCGGTCCGTGATATATGCTTTGACCTTGTCTCCTACCACGACCTTATCCAGTTTCGTGCTCTTATCGACGTGAATCTTGCTTTCTTTTCCATCCGTATCCTTAATCGAATAATATTCGCCATCCATCTTCATCAGTGTGCCTTTGATCGTGTCTTTAGTGAAGCGCTCCCCCAACGTCGGTTTGGCCTCTTTGTCCGCCATCGGATCAGCGGCTCCAACTATCCCGGCCCCCAAACCCAGTATCACTACTGTGAGCATTGATAATGTAACCTTGATCATACGTTCTCCTTATTTGCCGCCATATGGAATGGACGAGACCAACCTCTTCGGTTTAAAACCGACAAAACGATCGCGGGAGGATTCTCGGCTTCGTCAGAAGGCTGTGGCATGCCCGAAGATGTCACGACCTTTCCCTTGATGCGCCGCCTCGACTCGTGGTGGAGTCGTTCATACGGCCAGCATCATTTCCCGTGATTGGCATCAGTTTCGTGGAGCGAATCGCGGCCGGTTTCCGTTGCGTTACCGGCATCAGTTCCTCGGGCCGAGCGAATCGATAGCGCGTGATTCTCATCGTTCACCTTCGCCTCAATTCGATCACCCTGCTTAAAGCTTTCGATTTTCTGGGTGGTGTTGTCGATATGCATGCGCACTTCCTTACCGTCAGGCCCCTTGACGAAATAGTTATCCCCTTCGACGCGCAACACTTCGCCCTTGATCATCTTCCCGTCTGTTGACTGGTCACCCTTCATCCCATCGCTCATTTGTTGTTCACCAGCTTCCTGACCGCCTTGCCTACGATCAGATTGTTCCGCTTTCATTTTGTCTTGAGCCGATGCCGCATCATCCGCCTGTGCGGTATGGGACAGACCTACGCACAGCAAAAAACCACACGACAGGACACCGACGATTTTTGGAATAGATACCATGGGAGCCTCCTGGGCTAGGAGCCTGTCCGAGTAATGGCCGGTAATGAGTGCCGAGCGGTATGTTCTCGGCTAGGTACGACAGCGAGATGTGACAATTCAGCTAGCCGCCGCCGTGGCCTGTGGCCGATGAGCGCGCCGTGTCGTCCAGGTTTGAGGGTG
>CAMDRK010000241.1 GCA_945906715.1 Nitrospira lenta | reverse complement strand
GCATAACAATGGGCCATGAGCTCATTGGCCTTCTTGCTGGCCGCATAGAGCGAGACCGGATGATCGACGTTGTCATGAATCGAAAACGGCATCTGGGTATTGCCGCCGTAGACGGAACTCGATGAGGCATAGACCAGATGCTCGACCTTCGCCTGCCGACAGCCTTCCAATATGTTCAGAAACCCTTCTATGTTGCTGTCCGTATAGGCATGCGGATTCACGAGCGAGTAGCGCACGCCGGCTTGCGCTGCCAGATGGACGACGCGCCGGATCGGGTGCTTCGCGAACAGCTTCTTCATCCCAACCCGATTGGCCAGATCGAGCTTCGTAAACGAAAATGACTTGAATGGCTTGAGCTTTGCCAACCTCGCCTTCTTCAGCCGCACGTCGTAGTAGTCGTTGACGATATCGAGTCCAATCACCCGCTCTCCTCGCTCCAGCAACCTGGTCGCGGTATGAAAGCCGATAAATCCTGCGACACCGGTGACAAGGATCGGGTCTTGCTGACTTTTGCGCACGGTCATAGTCGTCCTTTCAATTTATCGAGACGCAGTAGGGCGGCTTCCGGCTTTCATGAACGGAGGATCCCCGTGGTCATGCCGGTAGAGCGACAAAGGCGTGAGGGCCTCTCCCGTCTGCATCGATTCCACGAGCCCGTCGGTCGTGCGACGAAACAGATCCAACGCATGCCCGTAATGATACCCGCATCCGTTCTTGGCGAGAAGATCTTTGAGAGTTTCAGGCAATTCCCAGTGGGCCGTCAGCAACGCGGTGCGGGCAGGATTCCGTCGGCTGAACATGAATGAGAGATGGTCCGGATACCACTCTGCGCCGCCGGTAGCATAGGACACGAACAGCTTGGCCTGCGCCGCAGCGCACACATCGGCAAGGTACGCGTTCGTAAGATAGCCGTTTTCTCCCACGTCGAGCCATTTCCCGGGGTGAGACAAAGGCGCATGGGCCGCATGGCCGCGAACTTCGAGCAGTTGTTGTTGCGAGGCAAACACCAGCGGGATCGGCCCATGCTTCTGGACGAGAGCCTGGATCACTCCGTCCTTGAGGGCGGACCTGCCGCTATTCGTCGGCCCGCTGTCCGCATGCACGAGCACGTTATAGCCACGATCGGCGATGAGATAGCAGTTGCGCGGCATTTCCAGATCGCAGGGATCTTCGCCATAAAACGGCACGGAGTATACAGCCCCTCCTTCGAAGGCCCAACTCTCCCCATGAGCCAATTCGATTACGTGCGTAAACCCCAGCTCACGCAGGAGCGACAGATAATCGTAGGAGAGCATGCGCCGATTCCTTCGGCTCGGCACAATGATCGGCGTATCTTTGGGCAGGTGCAAGAGCGTGCGCGGATCCACATGGTCGTCGTGATCATGGGTCAAGAAGACGGCAGCCGGTTTGGGCAGCAGCGATCCCCAGAGCGACGGGACGGAGGATTCTGCAAACCAGGGAAGCAGCCAGGGATCGAACAATAACGCCTGATCTCGTTGCCGATACAGCAAGGCGGCATGACCAAGATGGACCGTGTCTCTATCTTGCACCGTCTCGAACCAGCGTGATCTGACGGAGGAAGTGCTCGAGCTGACCAAACACTCATGCTGGTAAAGGGACTCGATCAGTTGCGTAAGCAATCGTTCTCCATCTCGCCCCGAAGTCGCCACCACCGTTTTGATTTCGTCGCTCTGATGCGTACCGTCCAAGAACCCCAAGATCTTTCCCACCAGCGGTCCCATCTGTCGCTGGTCGAACCCGATAGGAATTGCCTGCCGCTTCACGGAATGGAAGATCCGTAGCCCGCCGTTGGTGACGGTGGCAGACTTTGTAGGGTCGGTCGGAAACTCCCATTGAAACGTGCCGTCCGGCTTCCGTCCGCAACGAATGTGCTGCTGCAGATAGGGGCGGGCGCTGATCATCTCCGCATAGGCATCTTCCAAGCGCCGCTGGCGATCGGGATCGTCGAGCGGAGCCCGTTTAGAAAAGACATCGCTGATGGCCGTATCGATCGCGCTAGAGAGAAGTCCATGGGCTTCATGGAGACTGGCGACGACTTCAGGCGCCACCCCTGCAATAAAGGGAAAGGGCCCCGGAGGCTCCGCACTCTCCAATTGAACCCAGGCCCAGGGCGCCAGGCTCAGATACTGTCCGCGCGGCAAGCTTTTCCAAATTTGGCTCATGGACATGAGTGCTGAGTGCTGAGTGCTGAGACGTGGGAATTAGCGACCATGCGATTCTCGTTCTGCACGACGACGTTGGACGGCTGCTCTGAGACCGCCGAGGACAAGTGAGACCTCCTGCGCAAGACTCATCAGGTCGTTGAACGTGCCGGCATCGACATACTTGACGTCATGCGCGACATACAAGTGAGAGCGAAGTTCCGCGCAGGAGGACTTGGCAATGCTCAAGAACTGGTGAAACTCTGCTTGCCTGGCTCGCTCAAACCCCTCGGCAATATTGGCCATGATTGAGACCGACGAACGTCTGACCTGATCTCGTAATCCGAAGTCTCTCGCAAAGTGCCCATTCCCGGTTACCTCGTATACTTTCCTAGTCAACTCCCGTGCCTTTTGCCATGCAATAAGATCCTCGAACCGCCTTGCTGCGCTTCGCTCATCCATCATCGCCTTCCTATATCTCAGCACTCAGCACTCACGTCTCAGCACTGAACCTCAGCTTGCTGATGCTAGGTTCGTACAGAGCTTGAATGGCATTCCCATCAGGGTCGGAAAAGTAAAAGGAATAGCTGCCGTCACGATGCTGCTTCGGTGGCTTTACGACCTGCCCGCCTAATTCAGACAGACGAGGTTCGACCTCCCGATACATTCGATCCACTGCTTCGGGGCTCTCGAGGATCACGCCGATGTGATCCAGCAATTGCCCCTGCAAGGGTTGAAACGCGTCCATCTCGGAGGGTGGAATCTGGTGTAAGGCGAAATTGTCCGATCCGGAGCTGAAATACACATTATCTGGGTCGGGCTCCCACACGACCGTCATCCCCAGCAACTGCTCATAAAACGTGCGAGAGCGCACGAGATTTGTGACGCGCAGCGCGACATGGCGCAATCCTCGATGGAGCGGAGCACTCATAGTCATCCCCCGATTGAATTCGTATAGTAGGGAGGCATCGTGGCTCCGTCAATTGAAAATCCCTAGCAGGATGCTGAAAAATGCCGCCAACGGAAGAAGACCGTTATTTGGTTTGTTTGGTTTGTCTCGTTTGTTTGGTTATGCAAGACCGACTAGATGAACTAAATAAACCAAATAGACCAGATGAACCAAATCAACCCATTCACCAGTATGGTACGATGCCCACGCCCCGACAAACAAAGTCGGTGCGCCGACGGACGGCTATATCAACACCAATGGCTTCACCAGATCGCCAAATTACCAAATCACACTTTCATGGCCTCACCGTCGCTGCCTTCGAGAGCCGTATGGCAGTGGAGATCACCCGGCTCATCGAGCGCCATGGGGGAAATCCCCTCGTCACTCCTGCTCTTCGAGAGATTCCGCTCGATGATAATTCGGTAGCGTTGCAGTTTGGGGTTCAGCTCACGACCGAGCGAGTCGATATGCTCATCCTGCTGACCGGCGTCGGCACCACCACGCTGTTCGATCTCCTCAAGACGCGCTATCCCTGGCCGTCGATTGTGGCAGCCCTCAAACAGACGGCCCTCGTGGCCCGAGGACCCAAGCCGGTCGCAGCACTCAAGGCCTTCGGCCTCCAAGCGACGCTGACGGTACCCGAACCGAACACGTGGATCGATCTGATCTCTACGTTGGATGAGTACCGGCCGGTGAAAGGATTGCGAGTCGCCGTGCAGGAGTATGGGGCGTCAAATCACGATCTGCTAGAGGCCTTAAAACAGCGCGGGGCTGAAGTCTTTCAGGTTCCCATCTATCGCTGGGCACTCCCGGAAAATCTGGGACCGCTCAGACAGTCACTCGACGAAGTCATCGCTGGAAAGGTATCTGTGCTACTCGTCACCAACGCCGCCCAAGTCGATCATGTGATGCAGGTGTTGGGAAAAGATGGGAATGTAGAACCCTTTCGTGCAGCCCTCAAGAAGATGGTCGTCGCGTCCATCGGCCCCACCGCCAGCGAAAGGCTGCGGCAGCACGACTGGCCAATCGATCTTGAGCCGTCGCATCCAAAGATGGGCGTGCTCGTCAAAGAAGCCAGCGAGCAAGCCCACACTCTGCTGAACGCCAAACAATGAGTGTGGGACGATAAACGCTGAGCAGTTTATTCTAGCCCCGTTTTCATCAAACTCCTTCCGTGCTTCAATGGTTTTTCAAAAGTCTGTCAAGTCGGTTACGATAGGACGAGTACCCCGGCTCCTGAATAGTGCCCGGCTTTCAACTCTTGCAGAGCGCGATTGGCATCGGCGAGGGGAAACGACAGAGTGCGGGGTTTGATGGGAATCGCAGCCGCCTCGCGCAGGAGATCAAGGCCGTCCTGCCTCGTGTTGGCCGTGACGCTTCGAATAACCCGCTCTCCGAAGACCTCGCGGTCGTAATCGAGCGAGGGAATCGGGGTCATGTGAATACCGGCGAGGGCGAGCGTACCGCCACGCTCCAATGCGCGCAAGGCAAGTGGAACCAATTCCCCGGCCGGCGCAAAGATGATCGAACT
>CAMDRK010000240.1 GCA_945906715.1 Nitrospira lenta | reverse complement strand
TGGCATTATAGAGAGGGCGACTCCCTCACTTGCCCTATCGGCTCACGCTTGAATGCAGTGGCAATACAATAACTTACAGGTGGCAGGCAGGTCGAACGCAACGGATTTCGGTACAGCTCCGAGGTGGGAAGTTTAGCGAATTAAGACTTTGAGTCCTGATATTCCTCATGCCAGGCCATCTGGATCGCTTCGAGGATTTTCTCGTTCGATTTCTTAGGGTCGTCCTTGAAGTCGGCAAGCGCCACAATCCAGGCATGCATGTCGGTGAATCGAACCGTGAGCGGGTCCGTCTCCGGATGTTCTTCGACTAAACGGATTGCAATGTCCTCGGTATCCTGCCATTTCAGATCCATATCCACTCCTCATGTTCTGTCGCACGTCGACCATGACATCGGTGCGGGATCGTCGCTACGTGACTTCAGAGACCTTTTTCCCCTGCAGCCCCTTCGTGAGCGAATCGTTCAACAGTGCGACGGTCAGCGGCTTTGCGGCCTGTTCGAGGTCCGCCATACGTGCACGGATGGCGCGCGGATCTGTTCCGTCTTTGGCAGTAGCCAGCGCCGCCAACGCGGTACGAGTGGTGGCGATGTTGTCTGATGCGATGAGATGGCCTCCATCAAGGAGCGATTTCTCCGTCGTCGTAATCATTGCACCGGCATCCAGTCGCGCTTCGATCAATTTGCGGGCGGAGACATCATCCGCAGCAAACTTGAAGGAATCTTCGATCATTTGCTCTACTTCACTGTCCGACAAACCGTAGGACGGCTTGACCTCGATAGACTGGCTTTGTCCTGTCCGCATGTCCTTCGCCAGTACGTTGAGAATGCCGTTTGCGTCGATCAAGAACGTGACTTCGATACGTGGCACACCGGCGGGCAAGGGCGGCACCTTGAGTCTGAATCGCGCCAGGCTTCGATTGTCTTTCGCGAGCTCCCGTTCGCCTTGAAGAATATGAATGTCCACACCGGTTTGGCCGTCCACGTAGGTTGTGAACATCTCTTTTGCGCCGGCTGGAATGGTCGTATTTCGTCTGATTACGCTGCTCATTACGCCGCCCATCGTTTCGATGCCGAGCGATAACGGGGTGACATCCAGCAACAGCATGTCGGTGGTGCCGCCGCTCAAAATATCGGCCTGCACGGCCGCGCCGAGGGCCACAACTTCGTCTGGATTGAGTTCGCAGTGAGGTATCTTCCCGAACAACTCCTGGACACGTTGCCGAACGAGCGGCATGCGTGTGGACCCGCCGACAAGCACCACTTCATCGATGCGATCAGGAGTGAGTTCTGCATCTTTGAGCGCTTTGCGGCACGGAGCCAGCGTACGTTCGATCAGGCCCATCGTCATGGATTCGATCTGATCTCTCGTCAGCTCTCTCGTAAATCTACCCTTGCCGTCCGGCAGGTCGAGAGTTGCCGTCGTTTTCAGCACATCGGAGAGTCGAATCTTTGTGCGTTCGGCTTCCAAGCGGACGGCCTGCATATGGTCGGGATAGGCGTGGAGATCTAAGCCATGTCGTTCGCGAATTTCTTCTAGGAACAGATCGGCGATCAGCCGGTCGAAGTCGTCCCCGCCCAGATGCGTGTCGCCGTTGGTGGCCAAGACTTCGAAAATCCCATTCTTAAGCTTCAGAATCGATATGTCGAAGGTGCCGCCGCCAAGATCATAGACGGCAATCGTACCTTGGGTCTTCTGCTGTAGCCCATAGGCGAGCGAAGCGGCTGTCGGTTCGTTGATGATACGCAGCACCTCAAGGCCGGCGATCATCCCGGCGTCTTTAGTGGCTTGCCGCTGGCTGTCGTTGAAATAGGCGGGAACAGTGATGACGGCCTTGGTAATGCTCTCGCCCAGGTGCGTTTCGGCCCTGTGCTTCAGCTCTTTGAGAATCATGGCTGAAATCTGCGGCGGCGAATAGGTTTTCTCGCCGAGTTTAAATCGGATCACCCCGCCCTGTTCCGTTAATGTGTAGGGAAAGTAAGTCAGTTCGCCCTGTACGTCCTCCAGACTCTTTCCCATGAATCGCTTCACGGAATAGACCGTGCGGGCGGGATTGCGGGTCAGGTGCTCTTTGGCTGGGTCGCCGACGATGAGTCCGTTATCGGTCATGGCCACGACGGAGGGCACCATATTACGCTCGTTCCGTCCCGCAATCACGCGAGGGGTTCCCTTGTCCATATAGGCGACCAACGAATTGGTCGTGCCGAGATCGATTCCGACGATACGAGCCATAGTCATTAGGAGATAGTGGCGACGAGGTCGTTGACGATGTTCTTCACGTAGGTGCGGTTCGACAAGATGCCTCGCATCTGCTTGAGAATCCGATCGCGTTCAGCGCGGGTTTGGTCGGTCACTTCGCCGCGGTCTTGGAGGGCATCCCACTGTGTGAAGAGCTGTTGTAAAGCGGTTTCCATGTCCTGTTGACGTCGCTCGAGCGTCGTGCGTTCCGCCTGAAGTTTGGCGCAGAGTGTGGTTGCGGTGCTTGAGGCACGATCGGCAGCACGGTACTCGTCCAGCGTGTCTTGAAGTTTGAGAATTTCTTCGAACAGATCAGCCGGGGGCGAAGTCCGAATATCTTTCACGGCGCCGGCTTCCAGATCGAGCAGATACTCGGCCCGTTGAATTGGATCGCGAAGCGTGCGGTAGGCGGTGTTCAACATCGCTGAATTGCCGAGGCTGATGGTCTGTTCTTCCGCGCTCTTGTTCTGAAAAAAATCCGGGTGGAACGCGCGGCTCAGTTCGTAGAACTTGGTTTCCAGTTGGCGCGGATCGATCGTGAGGCGACGGGGGAAGCCCATACAGGTGAAGTAGTCGAGGTCTTTCGAGACCGGCTGCACCTTGACGCACCGCTCACAGAAATATTCCCCTGCCATTTCAGACTGGCAGTGCCAGCACATGCTGCGAGCCATCGGTAGCTCACGTGGGCTGCTGGTGCTGTGGGTGGGTGGGTGGTCCAACGGACTCCTCTGACAACACGGGCATGGCGGTCTGCCATGCCCGTAGGATCATCGCTGTGCTTTTGCTGACCGGTATTTAGGCCGAGAACGACTCTCCGCAGCCGCAGGTCTTGTCGGCGTTCGGATTGACGAATTTGAAGTTGCCACCCATCAGGTCTTTTTGGAAGTCCAGCTGCGTGCCTTGCAGATAAATGGCACTCTTGGCGTCAACAATGACTTTCACACCATCGAAGTCATGGATCTGGTCGTGCGGTCCGATCTTTTCGTCGAAGTTGATCGTGTAGCTGAGGCCTGAGCAGCCGCCGCCCTTGACGCCGAGGCGGAGCCCCCCTTCCGTGAGGCCCTGCACGTTGATGAGGCGTTTTACTTCCTTCAGTGCGGACTCGCTGAGTGAAATCACAGGAGCTTGAGTTTCCGCGTTCGTCGTGTCCATAGCGCACTCCCTTTGTTCGCGTTACTTCGCGTCGACCAGGGCTCCATCGGCTTTTTTCTGGTAGTCCGCGAGGGCGGCTTTGATTGCATCCTCCGCGAGCACGGAGCAATGGATCTTCACGGGCGGCAGGTTTAGTTCCTGCACGATGTCGGTGTTCTTGATCTTTTGGGCTTCTTCAATCGTCTTGCCCTTCAACCATTCGGTGGCGAGGCTCGAGCTGGCGATCGCAGACCCACAGCCGAATGTTTTAAACTTGGCGTCCACGATCATATCGTTCTGCACCTTGATCTGGAGCTTCATCACGTCGCCGCACTCAGGGGCTCCGACCATGCCAGTGCCGACCCCTTCCTCGTCCTTCTTGAAGCTCCCCATGTTGCGGGGATTATTGAAATGATCGACGACTTTGTCACTGTAAGCCATGGTCACCTCCGAAATTTATAATTTACAACTGCAAATTCTCAATTGCCGCTAGTGGGCAGCCCATTGGACTGATTTCAAATCGACGCCTTCTTTTGCCATCTCGTAGAGCGGAGACATCTCGCGTAATTTTGTAACGATCTCAATCACCTTCTTGATCGTGTAGTCAATCTCATCGTCCTGGTTGAAACGGCCCAGGCCAAAGCGGATCGAGGAATGCGCCAGCTCCGTTCCGACCCCCAACGCGCGAAGCACATATGAGGGTTCCAATGTGGCCGAGGTGCAGGCCGAGCCGGACGAGAGGGCGATATCCTTCATGCCCATCAGCAACGACTCGCCTTCCACATAGGCAAAGGAGATATTGAGATTGCCGGGGAGCCGGTTGATCGGATGGCCGTTCAGATAGCTTTCTTCGAGGGCCTTCATGATACTGGCTTCCAGCCGATCACGCATCGCAATCACCCGTGCGGTGTCCTTGACCATCTCCTGCTCGCAGAGTTCGCAGGCCTTGCCGAAGCCTACAATTAACGGCACTGGGAGTGTTCCAGAGCGCATGCCGCGCTCGTGCCCGCCGCCGTCCATTTGCGACGCGATACGAACCCGCGGATTCTTCTTTCTGACGTAGAGCGCTCCAACCCCCTTGGGGCCATAGATTTTATGGGCCGAGAACGACATCAGGTCGATGCCCATCTCTTGAACGTCGACGGGAATTTTCCCAACACCTTGCGTCGCATCGCAATGAAAGAGAATGCCCTTTTCCTTGGCAATCTTGCCGATCTCTTTGACGGGGTTGATCGTGCCGATTTCATTGTTCGCTAGCATGATGGAGATGAGGATCGTCTTCTCTGTAATGGCT
>CAMDRK010000239.1 GCA_945906715.1 Nitrospira lenta | reverse complement strand
CGCGAGTCATCAGACTGGCTGGACCGGATTGGTGGCCAAGCTGATTCAGCAGTCTGGGGAGTGAAGACGTGAAGGGGTAAAGGGTAAAGGGTAAGGGGTGAGGCGTGAAGATCGGGGCTGAAGATTGCCGGAATCTGGACCGGGCTTTGATCCTTGAATGGCTTGAGACGAATGGGAGAGGGGGATTTGCCTCCGGCACAGTTGCGGGGGCGAATACACGTCGGTATCATGCGCTCTTGCTGACGGCTCGCAAACCGCCGAGTGAACGATTTGTCCTCGTCAACCACCTCGAAGAATGGCTCGACATCGACGGCCAGGCGATTCCACTCTCAACGAATCTATATCCAGGCGCTGTCCATCCGTCCGGGTATGAGCGCTGTTTCGAATTTTCAACTGACCCCTGGCCGACCTGGACCTTCGACTGCAACGGATTAACGGTCCAGCGGGAGATCCTGTCGATCCACGGCCGCGATATTGTGATGGTGCGATGGAAGCTGGTCGGTAAAAAACCATCGAGAGCCATGCTGCGAGTGAGACCAAAGCTCACCGGGCGGGACTATCATGGGACGCACCACGAGAATGGAACTCTCTCGACGGAGGCCCAGGTCGGAAGTGGAATGGTCCTGTGGCATTGTTATGCCGATCTGCCTCCAGTGCGGGCCTTCCATTCAGGGGGCTATCGTCATGAACCGAATTGGTATCGGCACATACAATTCCCTATTGAACAGGAACGCGGGCTCGATGCCGAAGAAGATTGGTGGTCGCCCGGAGAGTTCACGTTCGACCTTGAATCCGGATCGACCAGGACTTTGACCCTCACCAGCGAGACCATCGACCGGCTCGACGTTGTGGCCCTCGCAAAGCGCGAGAAGTCCCGCCGAGATACAGCTCTGCAGGCTGCCCCAGCCGCTGATTCTTTGGCTGGCGTACTTTGGCGTGCAACGGAACGGTACCTCTCCGAGCGAGGAACGCAGCACACGGTGATTGCCGGATATCCCTGGTTTACCGATTGGGGGCGCGATGCCTTTATCTCGTTGCCAGGCCTCTGTCTGGTCACCGGTCGATTGGACGTGGCCTGGCAGATCATCGCCTCCTTCTCCGCGCATGTGTCTGAAGGCATGGTGCCGAACCGCTTCCCCGACGTAGGCGAGCAGCCAGAGTACAACACGATCGACGCCTCGCTTTGGTTTATCCACGCGATCGATCGCTACCTTGCGGCGTCACAAGATGAGGATCGGGTGCGTGAGACCGCTTGGCCTGCAGTGAAACAGATTCTCGACGGTTATCGCAGGGGCACTCGGTATGGGATCCGGATGGACGAGGATGGTTTGATTAAGGGCGGAGTTCCCGGCGCGCAATTGACCTGGATGGATGCGAAGGTCGGCGATTGGGTCGTCACACCGCGTCATGGAAAACCGGTGGAGATCCAGGCTCTGTGGGTTCGTGCGTTGGAAGTCGGCGAAACTCTCGCGCGAGAATTTGGCGAAAGGGCGTATGCCGATCAGTGCCGGAATGATTGCAAGAACGCGATCGCATCATTCCGCAAACGATTCTGGTACGAACAAGGCGGCTATCTCTACGATGTGATCGACGGATCAGACGGGAACGATGCGTCGCTTCGTCCCAATCAACTCTATGCGATCTCGCTGGTTGACGAACTGGTCCCGCGCGACCGGGCGCAGCAGATTCTTCGACTCGTCGAAGAGCAGCTCCTGACGCCGGTCGGGCTTCGCACATTGTCGCCCCAAGATCCTCGCTATTGCGGCCAGTACGAAGGCGGCGTGGTGGAACGCGACGGTGCCTACCATCAAGGCACGGTCTGGCCATTCTTGTTAGGTACGTTTGTGACAGCCTGGATCAAGGTTTATGGAAAGAACGCCGCCGCACTCAAGCAGGCGCGTTCATTCCTGGATGGGATCGGCACGCATTTGAAAGAAGCTTGTGTCGGCCAGGTCTCAGAAGTTTTCGATGCTGAAGTACCTCACCGGCCGCGTGGCTGTTACGCCCAGGCTTGGTCAGTGGCCGAACCTCTGCGGGTCCTGATCGAAGATCTGGGCGTCGGTACCGATAGGCGGAAAATCACAGTAAAACGAGTGGTTATACGGCAGCGTAAGAAAGCGGCTCCTCAATCGACTCAGCAGAAGAAGGGCAAGACGATGCAGCGAAGGCGAGGGAAAGACGCAACATGATCATCACAGTACTGGCTCATATCACGCCACCCTGCAAAGATGTTACCCACTTGGCGTCGCAAGCATTGGATCGACCCTTGCCTTGGTCGACGAGGTTCAATCTCCAACTCCATTATTGGATTTGCGAAGCCTGCGCTCGGTACCGAGACCAATTGCGTACCCTACGCCAAGTCCTGCGCCGTCCACCCGAACAGGATCATACCCACGAGTTATCGTCACTCTCTCCTGCGACCAAAGCTCGCCTGACAGAAGCCTTCCGCGCTAAGCGCGTATAGCCGCCCCTTTTCATGGACGAAGGGGCGCTATTATTCGGGGTGATTATTGGAGCGCGTCGGGAGGAGTCTTGAGCAGCTTGGCGAACCGAGTCTTGTCGATGCATTTCTCGTAGGCTTCTTCGGGCGAAATCCACTTCTTAGTCAAAAGATCCTGAATCGCATCGTCCAAGATTTGCATGCCGACCGCTTTTCCCGTCTGCATGGCTGATGGAATTTGGACCGTCTTGGCATCGCGAATGAGATTGCCGACAGCGGACGTGCAGATCAAGATCTCCAGCGCCGCGCAACGTCCTTTCCGGTCGATCCGCTTAAACAGATTCTGCGCGACCACGACCCGCAGCGCCGTCGAGAGCGTATTTCTAATTTGGGGCTGTTCCCCATGGGGGAAGACTTCCACGATCCGATCGACCGTCTTGGCCGCATTTTCGGTGTGCAGCGTTCCAAAGACCAAGTGCCCTGTCGCTGCGGCCTCGACCGCCAGGGAGATCGTTTCGAGATCCCGCATTTCTCCGACGAGGATAATGTCAGGATCTTCCCGCAAGGCGCCGCGCAATGCCGATGCGAAGGTCATCGTATGCAGTCCCACCTCTCGATGGTTCACGATGCAGCCTTGACTCTGGTGTACGAACTCGATCGGATCTTCGACTGTCAGAATGTGATCTTTTCGATGCTTATTGGCATGGTCGACCATGGCCGCCAAAGTTGTGGACTTGCCGCTCCCGGTCGGACCAGTGACCAGGACCAGCCCCTTTTTCAACATGGCTGCCCGCGTCAGGATCGGCGGCAGTCCTAGCTCCTCAGCCGTCAGAATCTTACTGGGAATCTTCCGGAACACCGCACCGAGACCGTGTTTGTGGTTGAAGCAGTTACAACGAAACCTGGCCAGCCCTGGAATTTCATAGCCAAAATCGACATCGCCTGTGGACTCAAATTGGTCTTTCTTCGACCCCGGCATGATTTCGTCCAGCAATGGGTGGAGAGTATCCTGGGTGAGAACAGCCTGCCCGGCAATCCGCTCCAACTCGCCATCGACCCGCAGGACAGGAAGCTGACCTGATATCAAGTGCAGATCGGACGCGTTGTGTTCCGCCATCATTCGAAAGAATTCGTCAATCTTAGCCATACTCTCTCTTGCCTATATTGAGGATTCAGACACTATCTGTATGTTGGAGTATACGTATTTGTGAGGAGATTACAAGGGAAACGACACTCCAACGCACGCGCTCCAGAGTGGTGCAGATAGGACTTGTCTTTGTGTTGATGGCCTTGCCATGACGGCGCGCAGATCGTCATGAGGGCAGCCGCTCCAACAGTGAAAAAGAACAGCAAGCCTATGTGCCGTATCGATGGAGGCACGCGATCAGTGCCGAAGTATATCCCCGGGTTCTCGTGCAGGTAGCCAAATAATCATGAAATATCAGGGCGTTCGACAGAGCGCTCCGGGCTGCTAGACTTGTCGAAGGCATTCGAAGACGTCACGCAGGCCACTCACCCACAGGGGTCATTCCATTTAAGAGGAGTACCGTCCATGCCGTTGAAATCGAGCAGGCCGATGACCACCCTACGCTCCTACTGTGTCGCCGTTCTCTGCCTCTCACTCACCGCCTGTGCGGGAGGGTACTACACCTCGAAGATCAACGGGGGGAAGCAGGTGTATCGTGTCGATGAGCAAGGGGCCAAGACTCTCGTGTACGAGACAGACCAGAACGGGCATACGACAATTCACGATGCTGAAGATCCAATGGCCAAACGGCAAGTCGCGGCTCAGGAGATGGGCGAGCAGATTCGTGCGAAAAAAGCAGCGCGGCTTGAGACCCTCAGTGCTGTTCCCAAACGGCAGTCACAAGACTCGATTTATGTGAATCTGGCCCCTCCCGTCCTGGATGGCAAGATGCAGCAAGCAGAAAAATCAAAGGGCGCGGTCGCGCAACAGATTCGAAACGAATTCGCTTCCGACCCCATCATTAAGCTCGCCCCAGGAAATCTGGACACGGCAAGGCTGGGAAAATCCCCTGTCACTCAATCTACTGCCGACGTCGAAGTCTCCTCCAAAGTCTCGCTCAAGGAAGTCTACGGCGTGAACGGAACGTGTCAATGAGTTTGGGACACTTGCCGTTGGCATTTAGTGTAGAACCTCGTCTGTCGGAGTCGTGATCGCGTAAGGCGAGAGGACTACGGTCTCCGATACCACCCCGATCTCCTCATCATTCAGGGCGACCCGTTGGTCGTCT
>CAMDRK010000238.1 GCA_945906715.1 Nitrospira lenta | reverse complement strand
GCCAGTGGCGACCCTCTACACCAGAGGCTTCGTCGAGTTCGTTGCCTCCCCCGACGCTCCGATTGCTACCGGCTGGAGCGACAGTTGCCGGGCGGGACTCTCACCCGCTGGGGACGTGCACCTTTTCACGGCGCACTGAATAATGCGGGTTAGCCACGCTCCACAGACCCGATGACGACCCGCTCGACTCCTATCCCGATGACGACCTCAAACGATCCCCGATGACCATGCCGGAGATCATCCGACAACTCACCTCTCGCACCACCACAGAGCACTAATGCGAAACACCACGTCTCTCATCACACATCTCGTGGCCACACACCCCCTGCCCCCGGCCGCCAACGCGCTCTATGAAATGATTCTGGCTGGAAACGGCCTTTTTCTGCGAGGACACCGCAACCAGCTGGAGGTCCTCTTTCCCATCGCCACACACGAGATTGAAGGGCTCCCACACGTGGACACACGGATCGCGCCCCTCGTGCCCCGCATTCCCGCCACCCTGCTGACCGACATGTTGAGAGATGCCCGAGCGTACTGGAACAACCCGGACGGTCCCCTTGAGAGCCTCTTCCACTTCTCCTATGACGCGGAATGGCACCTCGCCATCCCCGACCAACTCCGTACCGCTGTGTCCGTCCAACCACGCGATCTCGACCACTGTCCCTCGTACCAATCCTGCCTGGTCGAAATCCATTCGCACCATCACATGTCCGCACGGTTCTCCCAGGTGGACGATGAGGATGAAACAGGGTTCCGGATCTACGGCGTCTGTGGCAATTTCCATCGACAGCCCCAGATCACGTTCAGAGTGGGCCTGTATGGCCATTTCTACCCGATTCCCGCCTCGCTGATTGCCGATCTGCCCCCTGATCTCCAGGACACCTATCTCCTCAACCAACACACGCGAGCGTACGCAGAATGAAGAACGCACAACACACCAGGCCCCCGGCCACCCCGACACTCGACTTCTCTCATCTCCATTCCGTCAGACTCCTCCCCAAACACTGCACCGAGCTCCACCTCATCCTAGTCGGGTGCGGAGGGATCGGCGCGCAACTTGCCAGCAGCACGGCACGCATCGCGCGCGAGTGCCAACGGCTGTACGAGCGCGTGAGAATCAGTTTCTTTGACGGGGATCTCGTGGAGCAGAAAAACATCCGCCGGCAGAATTTCTGCGTCAGCGAAGTGGGGCAGAACAAAGCGGAGGCGGTGGCCTACCGCCTCAATATGGCCTGGGGCTTAGACATCGCCGCCTTTCCCACAGACTTCAAGGGGAACCGCGATGATGTGAACGATCGACACAACACCCTCACGATCCTGCTCGGCTGCGTCGATACGGCCGCGGCACGACACACCCTGCACCTCGCCATTGCCGAACAGACACCTGAGCACGATGGACAAGTCTGGTGGTTAGATGGAGGAAATCTTTCCGTCCATGGACAAATTTGTCTTGGCAATACCGGTCGCCCCGACGTCCTCGCCCGGAGTTTCGACCTCCCCAACATCTGCCAGGCGCTCCCCTCCCCTGCTGTCCTCCATCCCGAATTGTTAAAATCCCTCCCCGATGAACAACCAAAGAAACGACAATCCTGTGCGGATCTGGCCATCCGCGATCCCCAATCGCTCACGATCAACACCGTGATCGCCGCCCATATGGCCGACTACTTGCTTCGCCTGGTTGTGACCAAAGACCTGCGACGATTCGCCACCTACATCGATATGGATAGCGGATCCGTCCGCTCGCTGGCGATCACACCCACTCAAGTGCAACGCTCCACCCCTACCCTCTCAACAGAAAGAATTGCCCGATGACCTTCACCCGGACAACCGGTCGGCGAGTTATGGGGAAGACGAGTTCAAGGTGCTGCAGAATCGGCTGACCGTGCGTTCGAAGAGGAAGAGAGCCGTATCTTCAAGAGAGGCGGCAAGGGCCGCCTCAGATGCGGTCTGCACTTGCTGGGCAGAGATGCGGAAGCGCGCCGCGATCCAGGACGCATCTGCCAGATCATCCTCTGTTCCGCGACGGAGCTTCGAGATGATGAAATCAACTGGAGCCAGCAGGGTGATCCGGACCCCTGGGTCATCGATCAAGACTGTGGCGCGATCGCGATAGCCTGGCGGCATCGCCACGACCGACCATCCGGACACGCTTTGTCCCAGATTGGTGGGAATGCCGTGGCGGCCCAAGAACTCATTCACAGCCCGAACACCGTCGCGGAGTTCACCATCGACGTCAATGGTAGCGCGGGAGGGATGCCCGTAGGCCGACATGGCCAATCCGTCGATAAGGAGGAGATCGACAGCATGCCCTGTTTGATCGGTGTACTGTCGAAGTAAGACGCGCAGTTGATCAAGCGTGAGCATGGGCAAATTCAAGAGCTGCAGCAAATTGGCGGTACAAGCGTTCGTCAATGAGCCCGTCGTCTTCGGGGAGCGGCAGCCGTGACACGAGGCTGGAGATGAGGGAGCGGTAGTGTGTGTGCCAGCGGCACGCCGTCTGATACGCTTGCTGAACCAGCGGGTGAGTCAGCGTCGCCCAATCGATCGCGTCGTTCACCAGAATCTCAAGCCAGAGGATACGGGCAATCCGCGGATGCCGCAACGCCTCATCAAGAGAGGTGACTCCGAGGTACGCGGGGAGGAGTTTTAATGGTTGAGGAGTATGTGTCTGCGGCATAGATAAATTCTACCATTCTCCCGCGCAGTGCTCCCACTACAACCAGCAGGTTTAGTGGGAGGTGACGCGCGGTCTTTCTGTTCTTCGGCTAAGTATGTCTTCTCATCCTTTGGTATACTTGCACCATGCAGCTTAAACCACGCAAAGTGACCATCGGCTCTATCCCAAGCGTCGGCAAGCCGAGGCGCTGGAGAATTCATTCAGACTCCATCAACGTCTGTATAACGCGGCACTCCAGCATCGTCGCATGAATTATGATCTCTTGGGCAAGTCAATCTCGTTCGCCGAACAATGCAAGGCGCTCACACAACTCCGCGCCGCGCGGCCCGAGTACAAAACACTCAATGCGCAGAGTTGCCAGGTAACGCTGAAACGCGTGGATCTGGCGTTCAGATTCTTCTTCCGACGTCTCAAGCAAGGCATCCGCCTCGCCGGCTTTCCCCGATTCAAAGCGATTCAACGATTCGTTGGCTGGGGATATAAGACTCACGGCGACGGCTGGACGTTGCTCGCAGGCGCACGACTTCAACATGGGAAAATTAAACTATCTGGCATCGGTGAGATCGCCATTCGTGGGCAAGCGAAAACGCCAGGACTACCGAAGACCTGCGAGATTCTCAAGAAAGCCGGCCGCTGGTACGCCAGCGTCACGGTCATCTGTGTCCCGGTCCGCGTGAGCGGACTCAAGGCTCAGGCGATTGATTGGGGCGTCGAGATGTTCGCGACGATCGCGGATCATACTGGCAGGATCACAACAGTTGAAAATCCACGACATCTCGAGCAAGCGGCCCATGCGCTCACGCACGCGCAAAAACATCTATCTAGAAAAGACATCGGCTCACGGAATCGAGCAAAAGCCAGGCAACGCGTCGCCCGGCTGCATCAACACGTGAAAAACCAACGGAATGACTTTCATCATCAAACCGCCGCACGACTAGTCAAAGACTCGGCGTTGTTGGCCACTGAAGAGTTGAACATCCAATCTATGACCAAGAAAGGCCACACAACACGACGGTTACATCGGAACATCCTGAGCACCGGACCATCGCAATTCTTCGCACTGCTCCAATCCAAAGCGGAAGAAGCTGGGATCGAGTATCGCGAAGCGCCTACGAAAATACTGAAGCCCTCACAGACCTGTGCCAATTGCGGGCGCCAGGAGAAAAAGCTCTTGAACCAGCAACAGCATGTCTGTCCCTGTGGGTTGTCGTGTGGGCGGGATGAGAATGCGGCCCGAGTGATCTTACATTGGGCGTTGACCGACAACGTCCCTGGCCTGGAATCGACCAGCTGTGGAGAGCAGAGCGCTGGTCGTGGCCACACCGCCACGACGAAACTCCGCTCGAAGAAGCAGTAATCTCCGGCCAGAATGGCCTAGCCACTGGGTGGGAGAAGTTCAATCAGGTTATCCGGAAATACCAACTGGAAGAGGCCTGACAATTCGTACCTCCCACATGCCCGTCATCCCACTGTAAGCGAACCATGGAGGCGAACTACGTGACCGCTTGCTGAACCTCCACAGACAGGAGCACAGACAGCAGAACAATCAACAAACACCTTCTAACGACCCTCTGATGCCCCCTTCTCCGCTCTCTATCAGAGCAAACCCACCATCGATGCACTCGGGCATCAGGTAGACACCGCAACAGCCGCTATATCAGATACCGCTTCCGCGATCACCTTCGCCACCTCAGGCTTCACCCGAGCCGTAGGAAGAGGATTTTTTAATCGTGTGACCACTTCAACGGCCAACGCAATATAATCACGGCTTGCAGAACATTTTCGGTCATATTGCAGAACCGTATCTCGTTGCAATTCGGCCTTTTGGGCCGCGGTCGACATGGAAATCGTTGTGGATAAGCAATCGTTTTTAAATCGATCTTGCACCATCTGAAATACCGCTTGGCACACGTTCCGGCGGGAATCGTGTTTGGTCAATAGCACGCCCAGGATCGCTAAATCCGGTTGCACACTGTTTCTCACGGTGGCAATGATATTGAGTAAGTCATCCAACCCGTCAAACGAAAAGCCGGAGCCG
>CAMDRK010000237.1 GCA_945906715.1 Nitrospira lenta | reverse complement strand
TAAGTCGGAGATGAAGAGATTCACGTCGAAATCGAGGTTTCCGTAATCCAGCAGGCTGCCGCTGGGGAGCCGGAGGTTCACGTCGTCGTCGAGCGTTTCGTTGCCGCGATCCGGCCCGCTGTAGTAGTTCATCATCGCCGCCATGCCCTTGTAGACATTCTCGGCAGTGAAGAAGAATCGATGGTCATGGAACCAGAGCGTGCCCTGCAGCTCGCGCCAGTCGCCCGGCACTTGGACAAGGCCGCCATGGCCGTCGGGTCCTGACGCCCGTCTCTCCGTGGCGTCCCGATTGATCATGTCGTGGCGCGCTAACGTGGTTCCCCAATGGTAGTCGTAGAAAGTCCCAGGGAAATGGAAGGCGTTGGAGGCGCCGTCGCTCTCCGCCCCGTTGTGGGCATTATGAAAATGCGTCGACGGCTCGTTTCGGCCGAACCCGCCGTTGTTGGTGCGGTCCACCGGCAGATTGTTGTAGGCCCGCATGATGATCCCCTCGCCATAGCGTCCCTTCAAGAGGGGAATCGGGAAGTGACCCTTCGCTCCAAATCCCTCAAAATTGTACATGGGCCACATCCTGTTCGCTTCCTGGTCCGGACAGGCCGGGTGGAACTTGGTCCCAGAGGCGCATTCGCCGAACGCCAGGTTGTAGCCGACTTGCGGGAAGAACTCTTTCCAGCGCTGATGTCCGAACCACTCGCCGGGCGGGCGGCCTTCCATGGGGCCTCGCTTGGTGATGGGGTTGATGAAGGGGTTCGATGACTGGTTGCCTGCCTGGTGCGCACTGAAGTCCGTGTGCCACGAGAGGCGCTTTGAGCTCGGTCCGCCTCCGCTACTTATCCCGCTGGAAGGCCAGACCGCCTCCCACTCGCCGTTCGGCTGCTCGAGCTTCGTCAGGGGCGTCGGTGGCACATAGGTGAGCCGGTTCAAACGTTGCGTATAGGGCAGCGCGCTCCCGACCGGCGATCGTGGAACGCCGGTTAACTCCTGGGCGAATGCGCTTTTGGCGTAGGGGCTCAGGCCATTCTTGCAGAGCAACAGCCCGGCTGAGGTGAAGAGTCCCCATTTGAAGAGGTCGCGCCGGTTGATCTGACCATGGGAGAGCGCCTTGACGATCTCCCAGCGATTGTTCCGCGCATTCTCCGCTTCCCTGATGCGCCGCTTCGAAGATTTGAATGGTAAATACATGGAGCCGTTCCTTTCAGGCTTTCGGAGCCTGTTCCTTGACAACATGAAACTAGAACCTAGAAGTCAGTAACTCTCTCTCCATGTTCGTAGGCCCGTTTCAGCTCTTTCTTTTTTCGCGCAAGCGGACTCTACGCAGTTCTGCGTCTAGGCACTACTAGACAAAAGGGGGGTGCCCCCCTACTTCTGGGGGATTGAATTTGGGGAGGTGCTGGAATTCAGGGGTGCAGGCTGAAGGTTGAGGGCAGGGGACTGGCTCCGGCTGAGAAGGGGGACAGTCCCGGTGCGGGACAGTCCACGCCGGTGCCTGTCCCCGGTCACGAACTTCGAACCGCGAACCTCGAACTCCGCGGTGACCGCTTTACCGTACGGTCCGATGGTGCTACTATGTTATTACATTGTACTACCAGTTATGGAGGTGCGGCATGATCAAGAAACTGACGAAGCACGGCAACAGTCTGGCCCTGGTGCTCGATCGTGGAGTCCTCGATCTTCTGGAGATCGACGCAGATACTCCTCTCAACATCAAAACAGATGGGAGATGTCTCATCGTGACGCCGGCTCAGACTCCCGCGCGGCAGAAAAAGTTCCAGGCGGCGCTGGAGAAGGTGAATCGACAGTACGGTTCGGCATTAAAAAAGCTGGCGGAGTAGACGATGAATCCGAAGTTTTTGACCCTCGATGAGGTCATGGACATCCATCGCGATCAGATCGAGCGATACGGTGGCACGCTTGGGGTCCGTGATATCGCGCTTCTGGAGTCAGCTCTTGCGGCGCCCCAGTTCTGGTTTGGCGAGCAGTATCTTCACGGCGATCTCTTTGAGATGGCATCGGCCTTCCCATAGTCGTCCAGAAAGAGTCGGAGGTGCGCGGTATCGCCGACACGCGGGCAGCTGGTGGCCTTCATCTCGATCGGAATCACGCGTCCCACATATCACGTCGCCCGCCTCGACCATGCGCGATAACGCGTCGTCAAGACGGACAAGAATCAGCGGCCTGGCAGAGGGGGTGGGTCAGGATGTTGATCTGATTCGCTTGAGCGAGGCTTGGTAGATGGCAAGATCCTCGCGTTTTCCGATCGCCACGACTTCCACAATCACTTCCTGGTCAATAATGCGGTAGACGATTCTGACCCCCTTCTTCGCCGCATAGAGCTTGTAATAGCCCGTGAGGTCGAGACCCGCCCGATTTCCTAAGTGCTCGCCGAGAAGGGGAGACGTTTCGAGCTTCTTAAGTTGCTTGGCGACCGGTTTTTTCAGGGAGCCATCGAGGTGTCGAAAGTCGTCAGCAGCTTCCGCCGTGAGGGTGACTCTATAGGGCAAGGCGTTGTTCCTTCAAGAAGGTATCGAGGCTGATGGCGTTGCGATGTTTCTTGCCCTTCCGCTCCTGCACGAGATGATAGATCTCAAGATGTTCCAGAATGGCGAGGGCCTCCGCCATTGCTTCGTAGTCCTCAATGGGGAGGAGAATCGCCTCCAGGTGGTTGTTCTTGACGACTGCCACACGGCGGCGGCGTTTACCGCTTAGATCAGCCAGTACCTGTCCGAAGGAACGCGCCACTCGTGAAGCGCTGAGTATTTCATCTTTCTCATATGCCACGGCCATCGTGCACCTCATTGTGATAAATCATGCGTACAATATAGCGCATGATTTGCATAGCTTCAAGAGATTAGAGTAGAAGGCCAGAGGGGGTCTGGTCTGAGGATAGGACGAGCCCAGTGGACTGGCTCCGCCGTCTACGGCGGTGCCTGTCCCTCCTCCCAAAAAAAACGGGGCCACGTTTCCGTGGCCCCGCCAAACTACCTACTTTTTACTCCTCCCCTCAAACTGGGACAGGCGCCAACAAGAAGGGCGCCAGTCCCCAACGCCTATGGCGTTACATTCACGTTGAAGGTCCTTGTCGCAGTCGCACCAGCTGCATCGGTCACCCGCAACTGGAAGAACCTAGGACCAAGCTGCCCTACCGACGGGGTCCAGGTGAACCGCCCAGTTAACGGATTGATGCTCGTCGGCCCCAACGGCGCTGTCCCAGTCGGTGGAATAGACAGGGCAAAGGTCAGCACGTCGCCGGTATTCGGATCGCTGGCGAACGGTTGGTAGGCATATTGCTGTCCCACCCGCGCGGTCGTCGCTTGCGTGACTGTGGCAAAGGACGGTGCCCCATTCACGGCGATGACAGTGGAACATCAAACGTGTTTCGTCGCATCTCCCGCACACACTTGACAAGAATCTCATATTGAGATACCCTCGCGAAGTGCACATCATCACGCGAAAGCGATTGATGGAGTTCGCGCGGACTCATCCGGACGCACGGGCTTCGCTCAACCATTGGTGCGCCATCGTTCAGAAGACCGACTATGCCTCCTTCGCCGGGCTACGGGTCACGTTCCCCTCAGCTGATCAGGTGGGTCTGTTCACGGTCTTTAACATCGGAGGTAACAAGTTCCGACTGATAGCGGCCATCCATTACAATAGGCAGAAGGTGTACATCCGGCATGTGATCACGCACGCCGAGTACAACCGAGGTAGCTGGAGGACCTGATTCATGCTCGCCAAGTACATCCAAAACGTGAACGCCGACTACCGCCGCATTCGGCAACAGATTCCCTTAGGGGTGTTACATACCAAGGTGGAATACGACCGTGTCGTTGCCGTCCTCGACAACATTCTCGACGAGATCGGTGAACAGGAAACTCATACCCTCGCAGACTTGGCTGAGACCTTAGCCCTTTCTATTGAAGCCTATGAGGCCACCCATGTGGTCATACCTGACGCCTCCGGTCCTGACATCCTGCGCAGCCTGATGGAGGAGCATGAACTCGCGCAATCCGATCTGCCCGAGATCGGCAGCCAGGGAGTGGTGTCGGAGATCCTGTCGGGCAAGCGCGACCTGAACGTCCGTCAAATCGCTCAACTCGCCGTACGGTTTGGCGTCTCACCAACAGTGTTTATGCCGACCCCTGCGAGAACAGCAAGACTCCGCTCGACAAAAACGAGAAAGGCGCACCTCAGATAGTCCACCGCTTCTCTCGATGCGCGCACACTGCGTGTCACGAGAGACGCTTCGCGTTCCACCCCCCCCGGCTCCGGGTTGTAGATAACAAGTTACCCTGTCCGGTTTTTGTAGCACAGGATCTTTCGGGTTCTTCTCACCTGCACATAATGGAGCGGGGGTTCTGCGGAATCTGCAGGCTCAGACCCTGATACCGCACGGTGTTATTCGTGGCCACGCCCCGTTCCTTTTGCACACACAGGATCTCGGCGAGGGGCGTGCCAACCCACGGGATGAAGGCGATGCCCGGTTCCGTCGCCCGCACCAGAAAGCGGGCGTGATACTGAGGGAGAAACGGCTCAGTCAGGTACCGATTGGCTGCCGCCCTCTCCGTAATCCCGGCCAGGGCCAACTCTTTGGGCAACCGATTCTGCAGGGTCCAGAAGGCCCGTTCCGGCCGGTTCGATGGATCACCCGTCCAGGGCAACATCATTCCGCCCCAATGGGCAGCTCTCAGTGCTCACTCAGCCACAACGTATAGTGGGCCGGCGCATGAT
>CAMDRK010000236.1 GCA_945906715.1 Nitrospira lenta | reverse complement strand
AACAGCAAAGGGAAGAAGAAACGGGAAGCGGTTCAACTCACACCCGCCGTCATCACGGACATACGGGCCTACCTCGCGCACCGTCACGCCCTCGGCGAAACCGTCACCCCGACGTCACCCCTACTCGCCCCGGTACGCACTTTCGACACCCCCCGGAATACACACATGGGCAGCCATGAAATGCGGCGCCGGATTAAGCTGGCGTTGGCCCGTGCCACACTCACCACTCGACACCTGACTGGCGTCTCACTCCGACACACAGCCGCCATCCAGGCCTTTCTCGACAAGACTCCCTTCGACGAGGTGCAAGCCATGATGCGTCACACCGACAAAAAAACCACCAAGATTTTCGAGGCACGGGCAAAAGGGATTCGCCGCAGACAAGCCCGTCGCGCACGGACACCCACACGCGCCCCTCATCAGACTCGTCGGCGCGGAGACCCCGCCCTTCAGGACGGGGAGGACGCGCCGGGGCTGTTCTCTTGAGTGTGAGCTCGCCCCATGAGGAGGAATGCGGTGCCCCCATGACACGTCGCTGGACCTTCCGCGCCTATCCCACGGTCAAGAAGCAGCACAAGACAACAACACCAAACTGGCACGCCAATGGCAGAACAGCACCCGAGAGACGTGGCAGATCGCGGATGGATCCAGACTCGGCGCAGGAGCAAGGACGTGACGATCGCACGCCCCTCCCACAGCGTGGTCGACATGCAGATCCCAGAACACAGCGCCTTGGCTCAACGGGTTAGACCTCGGCTTGAGAATCGGGTAACATGTGGCCAGAAACTGTGGTAACATGTTATCAAGACACCGCGAAAGGGAACCTCGATGGCCACTGATACCCACCGGACCCAGAAGGAGAAGCAGAAGCGCTACAGGAGCCGCCTACGCCGCAAGGGCCTGCGTCCCGTGCAGATTTGGGTCCCCGATACGCGGGCGTCGGGGTTTTCGGCCGAATGCCGCAAGCAGGCGCGCCTCGCGTCCCGTTCCGCCCAGGAAAAGCCCACCCTTGACTTCATCTCGGAGATCGCCGTGTGGGACAACACCTAAAGCGCGGCGACCTCGTCACCGTCGCGGCAAAGGGACATTTCAGCGGCAAGCCACGCCCAGCGCTCATTCTTCAGTCGGATTTGTTCTCTGCGCTCGGCAGCGTGACCATCTGTCTCCTGACGACTGAAATTATCGACGCGCCCCTGTTCCGCCTCGCCGTTGAACCATCTCCTGCCAACGGTCTCCTGCAGACTTCCCAGATCATGATCGACAAGATTGTCACCGTTCCGCAGGACACCATCGGGGCCCGTATCGGATCTCTCGACCGCGACATCATGGTGCGCACCGACCGCTCCCTTGCCGTGTTTCTCGGGATCGTGTGACAGGCATCGTATATTGATGGACTTCGCGCCCGGGTTCGATCATTTCCCAGACACTCAACCTGTCCGCCTTCACCCGCCTGCATTAGGGACTCATCTCGTTCGTCAGCGCCTGGACCGGCCGACCATCCGGATTACCCCGATTGTTCCGGTACGCAGTATTCGATCTCCGGCTGTGTCACCGCGACCCCGCCACGACCAATCCCCCGATCGCACGTCACAATTACCCGACCAGCCTCGATACTCGAAAATTGCCTGGTCCAACCGTGAGGGTACTCAGTAACAATCAAGCAGCGAGGTCGCCTCTTCTCTGCAGTGCAGGCCCTACCCCAGCTCACCAGCGGACTTTCACATTGCATGGCTGACCGCCACACTCCGTGCCCGCATGTCTCTTGGATAAATCAGAGGCGATAGAAAAAGAGTTTCTATCCTCACGGCTGTCCATCTTTCGACTGTCAGGCGTCACGACCTTACGCGAGAGGGGCCCTGAGCATTGAAGAGGAACGTCCGAGTGACCCCAGGTCGGTCGTGAAGCGCTGGAATCGTGATGACCTGTAAGAATTGCTCAACATTGCAACGAATCCCCACTTAGTGGAACGAACAACGAGGGCAAGAATGGAGACCACGGAGACAACGCCAACACAAAAGCACTATGCCATTCCGCGCTACCGTGTGTGTGTCGTGCGGGAGAAATTTGACGCGCTCGTAGCCGAACCGCCCAAGCGCTTGACCGACAGTAGACAGGTCTATCACGCACTGCGACCACATTTTGCCGATGCGGCCTGTGAAGAATTCGTGATGATCTGCCTTGACGCGAAGCATGCTCCCATCGGCTGGCATATCGTCTCGATCGGTTCCCTCACCTTGTCTATTGTTCATCCGCGTGAAGTGTTCAAGGTGGCTGTAGCCATGAACTCCGCCGCGATTATTCTGGCGCACAATCATCCCTCAGGCGAACCCACGCCAAGCCAGGAGGACCGAGTACTCACTCAACGGCTCGTTGAGGGGGGCGAGTTGCTTGGCATCCGCGTGCTGGATCATGTGGTCATCGGAGATGAAGGGCGCTATGTGAGTTTTGCCGATCAAGGATGGCTCAACCAGGGGGTGCATTCGTGAAAGTCACCATGGCCGCCACAACCGGGGAGTAAGCAATCGATGAATAGCGGAAGTAACACAGGCGCTCCGCATCCCTTTGATTGAACGTCTGGAGAATTGGGAACTCCCGTTGACCTTTGCCCCTATCCTGCATGATCGGCACGGCACCCAGGATGGCGAGGCCGGCATGTTCTAGATACCTGGCCCATTCGCGCAGGACTTCGGGCCCAACGCACGGAAGAAGCCGACACAGT
This sequence comes from Nitrospira lenta, assembly GCA_945906715.1. Classification (GTDB taxonomy): domain Bacteria; phylum Nitrospirota; class Nitrospiria; order Nitrospirales; family Nitrospiraceae; genus Palsa-1315. The sequence continues at coordinate 2,038 of CAMDRK010000236.1, read as the reverse complement.
GTCTTTCCCAGTGCAGACATCAACATCACCTAACCATGAGGGCCTCACAGATGAAGCCGATCGACCCACTCGTGCAAACACAGCGACTAATTGGCGAGATTGCGGACTACCCCGCGAATGAAAACAGCGAACCAGACGTAATGGGCGATGCCCTCGCAGCCATTCACGCCAAGGCCATACGGGCAGCATGGCACCTCGAAAAGGTCGGGCCCGTCTCCCCCGCCCTCACTCCGTCGGACTGGACCGAAATCTACTACGCGCTGGAATTCAAATTGACAAGCCCGGCAGTTGTCGGAGACGCACGCTTCACGAAGCAGCTTGAGACCATCATGCAAACCATCGGACCAGACGGTCGAAATATGTGGGGTGGCCGGTGATTCTTCACACGGAAATCCTACAGCTTCCGCGAATCAAAGACAGGGTCAAGATTGAAATTGTCACGTTCAACAAGGAGCCGTGCTGGGTTGCCTACCGTGAATCCGCGATAGGCTGGAACCGTATCTCAGCCATAACACGGGCAGAGGAACGGCGATTTCCAAAGAGTGTGGGGCTTGCCGCGCAATCAGTTCTGAGGCAGTACCTATCCACGTCTGCACACACGAAAGGAAAGTAACCATGGCCAGCACGAGACAATTAACCGAATATACCATCACTATCATTAGGTCTGAGACATTCGGCATCAAGGCGAGGTGCGCAGAAGAAGCCGTTAACCTGGCCTTTGAGTGCAGCGTTGTTGATACGGACTCCGTACCGTGCGAGCACGTCCAGGTTCTTTCTCACAGGTGCGAGACAGATAGCCACACCGTAGATGAAGTGCGCCATGCCAAAAGCAAAAGATTAATGAGGACACAAACCATCTCGCGCCGGCCCGCGTCGTCAGATTCTCCTGGGCTCGCGCGCTGAACTGGGACTTGCACAAAGAGACACCCCGATACGCCCTAGTCGACGCTGTACTGGATCAACAGGGGACCCGGCACAACCGAGACGGAACAGGGAGCCGTCACGCTGGACCAGACGGCAGTGTGTCGTCACCGCCACTCTGATTGAGGAAGACGACACGGCTACACCGCACCAGCAGCACCCACCACGCAATCACACGGAAGGATCGGTATGTCACGTCTACGCAAAGGAACCATCAAACAGGACATCACGCCAAAGTTGCCAGGCTACTACGTGTTTATTGTCACGGGGGGCATCGACCCGACCCTCCATCGGCAACGATTCACGACAAGGAAGGCGCGGGATCACTACATGAAAGACATCTACGCCTTGGATGTCGATGAAGAAGCCGGGGACCTGCCCTGCTTTCTCAATGTCTCGCCACGCGGGACCGTCACGATGGGCTATTACTCCCGCGAGTGGTTTGAGACAGCCAATGGGCCAACACCGCTCGCTCCCATCACGACCTAACCCCTCACCGCCGACCACCCTCACCATTCAGCACTGAGTACACCGCATGTCTGATCCGGAATATCCGTCCTATGCACAGCTCTGCCAATTTGTGCGGGAGGCGAAACGCTATCCCCGTTTGAGCGATCCCATCCCCGCGTATCGCTATGCTGGCTGGGCGTTGCCGATGATCATGGATGGCCATCGGATCCTCCGGGACGTCCCAGATCGATGGGGATACCATCTCCGTATTCTGGAGGCACAGCACCTTCCTGATGAGCCGATCCCCCAGATACACTTTCTCGCCGGACCGCACTCTGACACACTCAAACACCTGCACCAATGGATCAGACTGGCAGCCCACCACCAATCCACCTGGACCGGCATGACGAACCTGATTGATTGGATGGCCTATGCACTCCTGGTCAGCTCAACACCCCCTCGACTCGATGACGCCATCCAAGTCGAACTCTACCAGAAAGTCAATCTTCTGGAGATGGTTCTACATCCCTACGACTACTTTGGGGACATCATTTCGGAAGGCCTCGGCAACGGCCCCTGGGCCAATCCGAACAACTTTTACCCAACGCCCATGGAAATCTGTCGTCTCATGACCGCCATGACGTTGCCAGACCTTACCAACGCATCG
>CAMDRK010000235.1 GCA_945906715.1 Nitrospira lenta | reverse complement strand
TCATTGCCCCCGCAAGCTCCGCAGTCCAATGCGGACTCGAACGGATTATTCTCAGAGGTACTCCCGTGGCCGCAGATGAGGACAAGCCGGGCAAAATGTTTCGTCAGTCCCATCATGCGCAACGCCGTCTCTACCGTCACGGCCTGCTCTTCAAGCGTGAAACCGGTCCGCGTGATCCGTTCCTTCTGTCTGGAGGATGCGCGCTGATTGATACCGTGATGTTGCCGTAAGGCAGCGATAAATGATGTCAGGACTTCAGACGAGAGACCTGCCCCTGTCGCTGCCTGGGTCAAAGGAGGCCCAGGATCATCCTCTCCGATCAAGGCTCGTTGTCGCAAAGCTTCGACCAACTCCGGCGTGATTTGAGATCTGCGCAGGCTGGTTCGTACTTGCAGGGCGTGCCGCACGGTCGCCTGCTGCTCCGCTGCCAGCACATCTGCCGTTTCGGCCGGCGCCAACTTGTCCACGGTGAGCGTGGTCGCCAGCGGCGGCACGAACAGGCCCCGCAACCAGACGTTCCAGCGACGGTACAACAAAGGCAGCAAGGTTTTCCCGAAGATCGGTAGGCTGTAAAACCACCCCAACGACTCCACCATGACATAGGGCGTGATGACGTTTTCTTTTAAGTCGTGCAGAAGGGTATGGCCCGCATGAACCATCCTGGTTCGTGACTCGTGTTTCGACAGGGCGTGATCCAGATAGCTGCGGGGGATTTCCCTGACCTCGTTCTTTGCGCGCATAATGACCGGGAATTGTTCAGTGTCATGCTCCTTGCCCCAGGCTCGATAACGGATGAAGGCGGCGAAGAAGCCGGCAAACCCATAGGTCTCGTGGGCGCCGGTGGATTCAAGATGACGCCGGAACGGTTCGGAACGCACATCGATGCAGAAGACCGATTGAGAGAGAGGCCGTTCCGCCTGATTCTCGGTCGGCGCCTGAGGGGCCGATCTGGATACAGCCTGCGCCCGAGCGAGCGTTGCGAGTAATTGTTCCTGATACCCTGCTTCGAAAGCCTTGAGCCAGACGGGTCCATGGTCCGATTCCGGGAAAGCGTCCATCCAATCGACCACCTGCTTCAAATCAAGAGGAGAACAGTCGGCGAACTGTGCCGCATCGATGTTTAATGATCGGGCAAGCGCGAGCAACTTCCTGGCCGCGCCGCGCCGTGCGGCTGCCTCCTGGCGTGGGACCACCTCTACTCGATAGCGAGCGAGCAGGGCCTTCCAGCCGTCGTCTTTCTGATGCGCCAGCCGATCGACTTCCTCGGCGTAGAGCGCAGGAAGACGGCCTGCCACGCGTTGCCGCCTCATGTAATATTCCTCCGAATGCATCTGCATGTACGCCGTCACGGCATCATATCGGCCCTCTATACCCAGTTCCTTGCGGCAGGCCTGGTGGACCAGTTCCCGCGCGTACCAGACACGGATCGCGAGAAACTTCACGAGACCTGCCGGATAGGCCTGTTGCCAGGGATAATCCCGTTCCTCCGCCCGCCACTTAATGAAGCCGGCCCAGCCTGGCAGCGCGGTCAATTGTAGCGACAGATAATCCTGTCGCAGCTCGGCCGGAATCCCGAGCGCTGCCAGACTTTCTAGCAGGGCATCTTCGGGATGTTCTGGTAGCTGCGAGATTTTCTTGCCGCTATCCACAATTCCGCAGGGAGACCACTCGTGCACAGCGAGGGCCTTCCATGCGCCGTACAACCCCTTCTCTCGTCCCGGCATGGCCCAAGTCGCATGGCCTTCGTCGAGATACGCCTCGCACCATTTGATCAACTGATCGTTGATTTGCTGGACGATCTGCGTGCCGAGCGTGTCGTCGCACCAGTGGGAGAGCGTGAGCCAACGGCACAGCGCGGCCTGATCACCTTCGGCGATGGAACGGATCCGCTCGTCCAGATCGGAGAACATCGGGACTGCGGCCAGATTTGCCGCGAGACGGTTAATCAGATCGTTCGAGGGATCCGGCAACTGGTCGTCGAGCGGCTCGACGACGGGCGTACAAATTCCCTCAGCCAGACAGGCGCGCAAAACATCGCCATGCGTGACCCTGCGGGATCCGATAACGAAATGTTTATCGTGAACGAGCGGCTTCAACGCGGCATCAAGGTGGGTGGATTGAATCCGGCCTGCTTTCAAGTAGTGGCGATAGAGATGGCCGGAAAGATAGCCGTTGCCCCCCATGAATTGCTTCCCGCGCCGGACAGTTTCCTCAAACGGAAGATATTCCAGGCTATGGAGGGGGTTGTGGTGGACGAAGGTCCGCATCGGCCAGTATTGAGCAATGACCTCGCCCGCCAGGCGGATCATGCCCCGGAGTTCCATGCGCCTGGTTTCAATGTTGATCGAACTGTCTAGCGATTCCATGAAACAGATTCCTTGACGACTCCAGCATTCGGTGTTGGTTGGGTGATTCCGAAAAGGCTGGTCGGGGCAATACCTAGTGCGATGACGATCAGAAGGACAACCAGAAGAGAGGCAAGTTCCGAGCGGCGAAGATCTTCATAGCGGAGATCCGACCGTTCCCGGCCGAACAACAACCGTTGTACCATATCGAGGATGTACCAGGATGCAGCCAGCCAGACGATCATCATGACAAGCAGAGCGACGGAGGATGTGAGCGCCGTGGTGAGCAGCATACCGATAAAGCCTGTGAAGACTCCGAACGGGGGTAGGCCCATAGCCGCCAGTGCCAGAAGTGAGAACAGGACAGCGAATTGCGGCATCCTCCTGACGAGCCCGCTGATGGCCTCCGGATCCACATCGTCCCCGTAGCGCGTGCGGACGACTTGCCAAGACATCAACAGACCGCTCGTCACGAGTGCCAGGGCTGCCAGAAAGACAACCGCCTGTGGAGTGATGGTGTGTGAAATAGCGACAAACCACCAGAAGATGGAGAAGAACGAGAGGCTGCCATAGGCCAGGAGCAATCTGACACGCGATTGTGCCAATGCTTTGATTGAACCGTAGAGGGCACCCACCAATGCCAACACCGTCATCGTTGAAATCGCGACATCCGGCACCGTCGGGATGACTGTGATAAGGCTGTGGAGTCCAATAACGGGGAGCAGCAGTACGATGAACGCCGGTAAATTGCCAGGCAGTCGCGTAAGCGCGCTCACGTAGCCCTGATGAAAGGGCAAAAACGGCAACAAGATGGCGCAGGTCAGCAGGGAGGCCATTGTGGAAACAGGTGGGCTTGCGATTGCCGCAAGCCCGGCACAGAAGGCTCCAAGACCGTAGACACAGATCCCCCACCAGGATCTGGGCCACAACGGATTGTGATGCCAGTACAGGAGGAAAGTGATCAGACCGAGGAGTACCACGACAGCGATTTGGCCCACGATTTGTTGGCTGGTGAGAATGCCCAATCCAAATCCCAGAAACAGCAGGGTCAAGAGCCAGGAAAGCCGACGTTCCTGGTGAGCCGGTCCTCCCAAGAGAGAGGCACCAGCGGTAAGCGGGAGGAGATAGAGAAAGAGTTGCCCCTCAGTCGATTCCGTTACGTGTCCGGACACCCCGATGACAACCAGCAGGCTCAGTCCGCTCACAATAACAGACCAGGTCTTCAACTTGTCCGGCTGAGACCAGACTGTGAGGCCCAGTATCGCTCCGATAATGGGAACCGCGGCCAGCAGCAACGGAATGAGCGCGATGTCCGTCATTCCGACCACCTTGCCACACCTTTATCGATACGATGGACGACACGCATGACCGATTGACCGAGCGCTTGATAACCCTCATCCGCATAGAGCCGGTTCATGAACAGCACATACAAACGGAGGCGGAGGCCCTCCACCAAGCTCGGCACCCACATCGTCCGGCCGTGGGCTTGGGCGTAGATGTAGAACCACCCGAGAATGATCACCAGGGCCGTTCCGCCGATGAGCCCATCAAAGAGCCAATCGGGAAGCGCTGCGGCGTGAAAGTAGGCCGCCACCTCTCCCGGATTCGGGTAGAGGAAGGCCGTGAAGGATTCGACGGCGAACAGATAGACAAACACGACGAAGAGCAGGGTGAGCAGCATCGCTACGGAGACCTTCCATGACGCGACGGCGCGCAGGCGGATGAGGGTCAAGATGGCTTGGGAGGACGTGACCCAGATAAAGAACAGGAAGATCACGGTCCCTTGCGATTCCAGGAGCGGGATGTGCAGCACGCCGTGGGTGACAAGCAGAATCACGAGCGGAATCAGCAGCGTGGTCGTGAATCCCGTGAGCCAGGTCAGGCGCGAGAACTCCTGTTCGTCTGCGTGAGGGTCCGCATGGGGGAAGGCCGGCTCCTGGCGGGCCTTGTGGATCACATTCCCGCAATTCAAGAACACCGTCCCTTTGAAGAGTCCGTGGGCGATGAGATGGAAGACAGCGAGCGAGAAGGCGCCCAATCCGCATTCCATAATCATGTACCCCATCTGCCCGATCGTCGAGAAACCCAGCGTCTTCTTGATGTCGTTCTGGGCCAGCATCGTGGTTGCGCCGAGAACCGCCGTGAGTGTCCCGACCACCAGCGCCACATGCAGTGTGGTCGAGCTCAAACCGAAGAGCGGGGCCAGGCGATTGATGAGAAACCCGCCGGCATTGATGATCCCCGCGTGCAACAGGGCATGGACAGGCGTCGGGGCGAATAGCGATCCCGGCAGCCAAAAATGCAAAGGAAATTGCGCCGACTTTCCCATGGCTCCGATGAACAGGAGAGATGTGACGGCAGTGGTCGCGCTGACTTCCACCCCAGGCCAGAGCGAGAGGGTGATGGGATTCCC
>CAMDRK010000234.1 GCA_945906715.1 Nitrospira lenta | reverse complement strand
AACTTAAAACACTCATTTAGCCCGTCTTGGCGCTTCGAGCTTGGGTAAGTTCCGAGGCAAACAGCGCGAGATCCTCCTGCAATCCGATCATGACCAGGACATCGTCAATGCGAAGTACCAGGGCGTTGTCTGGCGGTACCAGAAATGGTCCACGCAGGACCGTGACGAGACGAACCGATGCGGGCAATGCTATCTCAGCGAATGTCTTTCCAACGATCGGCGATCCTTGGACGATCTGGAACCGTTCGATGGCCGCTGCGCGAAGACTCAAATCCTGTTGTAGGGTGAGAAGCTCGTGGTGGATCGTTTCCAGTTTGATCTCACGTATTTGGCTGTCGACGCCGAGCAGCGTTCGTTTAAAGTGCTGAACGCGGTCGCTGGCCTGACCGAGGAATTCTGCCAATTGATCGGAGGGAACAATTGACTCATGGCTGAATGGAGGGCGCTTGGCACAGAGCGTAGCAATCTGACGTCCGAGTTCGCCATGAACCTGTTCGATCTGGTTGAGTAAGCTCGACGCCTGGCTGTGCAAACGGAAAACTTGGGCCTTGCGATTGGCACGTTCGGCGATGGCAAGGATGGTTTCATGGATCGCGCTGCCGGTAATCGACAGTTCTTGTTGGATACGCCCAAGCAGTTCGAGGGACATAAATGAATAATCTCTTATGTCTGATAAGAACGATTATGTAAACTCACAAGTCTGTGCCATACGGATACCACGTCACACCCCACACTACCCTCGTGGATCGAAGATTTCAACGGATAGGCTTGTATCGGCAAGCAGGTCTTCTGGTCGATTCAGTCTGTGCGTGTGTGTGGTGGGACGAAACTAACCAGATAGACCAGACAGACCGAATAGACAAGATAGACCAAATAGACCAGCAACTGTGAGGACTATTGTAACGTGTTGAGACTACCGGTCGCTCGAGCCAAATTCACACGCGCGGCATTGAGTTGAAACAAAGCCTCAACTTGATTTTCTCGAGCGCGCGCGACGGCAGTCAGTGCATTGGTGAGCTCGAAATGGCTTGATGCGGTAATCACAGCGTAGCGCTCACGGGCCAGTTCCAGCTCCTTTGAGGCCGAGCGCATCCCGGCCTGCGCGATGCCCACCTGGTCCTTCGCACCAGTCAAGGCAGCCATGGCGTCATGAACCTCCATTTTCACTTGGTTTAAAATCGATTGCAGGCGCAGTGCTTCCTGCCTCAATTGGCTCCTGGATTGCGCGATTCGTCCTTCTCGCTGCCCTCCATCGAAAATCGGGATTTGAAGCAACAACGCCATGTTGTAAGTTTCGAGAGTGTTACCCCATCGATTCCCGATCTGACCGTAATCCCCCTGCGCCACCAACGACGGCAACCGCTCTCCAGTGATAGAGGAATAGGTCAGTTCCGTCGCCTTCACGCGTGTCGCCTGAGCCACGACTTCTGGCCGCTGCTTCATGGCATCGTCGAGGGCGGTCTGAGCGCTTGATGGCCCAGGCACGTCCGGTTGAAGCTCATCGGTCAGCGCCAGCGGGGTTTCATAGGGAAGGGCCAGAAGATTGAGGAGGTTCAGCTTCGAGCTCTCCACAGCATATTGCGAGACGGAAGCCTGTTGCCGCTCGCTGGCAAGTTGCGCTTCGAGCCGTGCAACGTCGAGGCCCGTCGCGACCCCCACACGCTGTCGCTGCTTGATAAGCCCTAGGAGATCGTTCATCACTTGCTGGTTGGCCTCATGCATCTTCACCCTGCCCATGGCCTTTAGGCCTTCCATATAGGTGAGCGCCACGCTGGCCATCGTGTCGAACTTTCGACTTTCCGACTCAGCCTCACTGACCTGGAGCATCTCGCGCGAGGCGCGCCAGCGCTGGATCAAGCTGACGCTCAGGATATTTTGCGTCGCAGAGACGCGGGCATCGAAAATACTGAACGGGTCGCTCCTGGTAGGACTGAGCCCGAAGGTGCCACGAAATACTGTCTGATTACTTTGCCGAACAGTGGAGGAAAGGTTGGGTAACATCGCTCCCAACTGCGTTTGCACTTGCCCACGGGCCTCTTCGATCCGCTCCTTATAGAGGAGTACGGCGGGGTTGTTTTCGATTGCCGCGGCCAAGGCGCCTTGTAAGGTTAAACTCAAGGGCGGAATAGATTGCGGTTGAGAGGTAGGGCTCCGTTCCCCTCCACTAACAGCGCCCTCCGCATAACAGTGGTGTCCCAGACTTACCGCAACGACAATGGCAATTGAAACATAATTATTTCGCTTATTAAACTGTAGCTTACTCATCGCTCCCTAATGCTTTCCTTAACCGATTTTAGTAGGGGGCTGAGGAGATATTCGATCACGCGGCGCTGGCCAGTCTTGATCTCTACTGTGACTGCCATACCGGGGGACAGATTGACCTCTCTCCCCTCCACTTGGATGGTGGACCGATCCATGCTCACTCTGGTGGGATAGATCAGCCCGACCTTTTCAATTGCCACGGCATCGTCGGACATGCTTAATACTTTCCCTGGAATGATACCGTAGAGAGTAAAGGGAAACGTCTCGACCTTGATCTCGACGATATGCCCGTTTTTCACAAACCCCACATCTTTATTTTCAACCTGCGCCTCGACTTCTACCGGATGGTCCTGCGGCACGACGATGAGCAGCTCCTGCGCCGGCGTCACGACGCCGCCCACCGTATGCACAGCCAATTGCTGCACCACGCCGTCGATGGGTGCCGTTAGGCGTTGAAAGTCCGCCTTCTGTCCCGCTTTGGTCACTTCCTGCGCCAGCGACGCCACCTTAGTCTCGGTCTGCGAGAGCTCCACCTGTTTGGTTTGCTGGAACTCCGACACGAGAGCCCAATAGTTTTTTCTGGCTTCCGCGAGCGCGGCGTGATCTTGCATGAGCCTCTTTCGCTGCCCGGCCAATTCCTGTGTCTTGTCGATCCGCTGTCCCTCGGCTTGCAGATAATCCATCTTCGTGACCGCCCCATGGGAAAGGAGCCTCTTGAAGGTAGCAGCCCGTTCAGTCTCCATGGGAACCGTCGCTTCTAGTCTGTTGATATTCTCTTGCGTCTGATCGCGGCCCGCCATGCGTTGCTCGATCAGATGTCGCGCCGAGGCGACTCTGGCCTCGAATTCGGCCAACTGATCCTGAAGGAGTTGTCCTTGCAGCCGCACGTACTGGGCATCCCCATCAGGAGGGGCGTCGAAGGTCGGATTCCCTGCAATAAGTGCGCGGAGCCTCGCCGCTTCGACCTTGGCTGCTCGATATTCATTCAAGGCCCGATCGTGATCGGCCCGGTTCAGCGTCGGATCCAGATCGATCAGCACATCGCCCCGCCTCACGAGCTGCCCGTTCTGCACATGGATCGCGGCAATCACACCTGTTTCATAGGGTTGAATCACCTTCGAATAGCCGCTCGGGATGATCTTGCCTCGCGCGGTTGCGACAATGTCGATCCAGCCGAAAGACGCCCAGAGCACCCCGGTGGTGAAGACCGCCAGAATAGTCCAGAGAATCGCCCGGCCAATGGGTGAAGGCGGAGCCTGCTGAATTTCCAGCACAGCCGGCAGAAATTCCGTGTGGTGTCCACCTGGGATTGCGCCGACTGCCTGTCCGCGCTCTGCCTCCCAGGCCGCCCGCCACACCGATAAATTTCGTGCAATCACTCCAAATGCCATAGTCTGATCTACCTCAGGACTCCTCGCCTATCCGTTCCCAGCAACCGATTCCCGTTCCGTAAATTCACCATTAGCTATTCGTCCTTAAATATTAGCCATTCTATATTTATAATGCATTACTCAACATTCAATTATCGCCATTACATATCAGCAACTGCATATTTATCATTCAACATTCATCATTACATATTAAATGAACTACCCCCCTACCCCCTTATCCCTCATTACCCCTCTACCCCGTTATCCCCTTCCCCCTCTATCCGCAATTACCCCTCTACCCCCTTGTCCCCTTACCCCTATCCCGTACCCCCTACCCCTCGTTACCCCTCACGCGTCACCGCCACTGAGCCGTCTTGGTGTTGGTAAAGGCGCGCATAGAATCCCTTCAGCCGCAGTAATTCCTCGTGTGAGCCGTACTCGACTATCGCACCCTTTTCCAGCACGTAAATCTGATGCGCCGGACGCACCGTGCTCAGCCGATGGGCGATGATGAAGACCGTCCGTCCCAGACTAATTTGCGCCATGTTTCGCTGAATGATGGCTTCAGATTCATAGTCCAAGGCGCTCGTGGCTTCATCGAAGATCAGAATACGCGGGTTCGCAACCAAGGCTCGCGCAATCGCGATCCGCTGGCGTTGGCCGCCGGACAACGAGCAGCCATGTTCACCCACCATCGTGTCGTAGCCCTCCGGCAACTCCAGAATGAATTCATGCGCGCCGGCCAGCTGAGCCGCTTTGATGACCTGCTCCATGGCCAACCCCGGATCGGTCAGGGCGATGTTGTCGCGCACAGAACGATTGAAAAGAAAATTTTCTTGGAGCACGACTCCCACCTGCATGCGGAGCCAGGCTGGGTCTACCTGCGCGAGGTCCACCCCATCCACCAGAATGCGCCCGCCTGCCGGCACATAGAGCCGTTGAATCAGTTTCGCCACAGTACTCTTCCCGGACCCGGATCGCCCGACAAGCCCAATCACCTGGCCAGGCATCACCGCGAACGACACCTTGCGCAGCACGTCGGTGCCATCGGGGCGATAGCGGAAGGTCACGTCATCGAACACCACCTGCCCGGCTACTTGGGGCAAGGTCGTGCGATTGGGACTGTAGGCAGGCTCCGGCTGCGTATTCAG